>CAJFIN010000004.1 GCA_904381335.1 Candidatus Neoanaerotignum galli
TTGAATAAGGGGGCCATGATAGTAATGAAGGGGCGGCGTTTTATGTAACTGAGCAGGCGCTTCATTTTTCTCATCCTTTCTGGTGTTAGGACTGTTTTTGTGTTTTGATTTTTGCTATAATATGGACGAATAGTAATGAATTGATATCATGAAAGAGGAACATCTTATGAAATTGACCCATCTGCGATATTTTCAGACTGTCTGCAAGTATAATAATCTGAGCCGAGCTGCCAAAGAGCTTCATATTTCCCAGCCGGGACTGTCCCATGTGATCCATGAACTGGAGCAGGAGTTTGATCTTACGCTTTTTCTCCGGCAGAATAAAGGCCTGATTTTGACGAAGGAAGGCCAGCAATTTCTAAATGAAACCAACCTTCTGCTGGAACAAACGGATTCTTTTATTAGCCGCATGAAATTCCTTGGAAAGGCCAACCAGGTCATTCAGTTTGGTCTTTCGCCAGCCAGTGCGACTTTATTTTTTTCTCCTATCATGCAGGAGTTTCATCGTCAGTATCCACAAGTGAAAGTCAATGTCGTTGAAAGTGGCAGTATCACGAACCATCAACAGGTTTTGGACGGAAAACTTGACGTAGCGTTATTATCTTCAGATTCTCCCATGTCTTCTGCCTTTGGCTCCTATAAAATCGCTGTTACAAGAATCTGTCTTTATCTCTCAAAAGAGCATCCGCTAGCCAAAGAGGAGACCATTTCTCTGAAAGAGTTAGACAAGATCCCGCTGGTATTGCTCTCAGAGGATTCCTTTTTAACAACGAGCACCTTAAAAACCTGCGCCCAATATAAGGTTACGCCAAAGATCATCTTGACGACAAATCAGATTATAATCATAAAGCGGTTGATTGAAAGCAATACGGCGGGAACACTGCTGTTTCATGGCACTCTTCCGGAGGATCATCAGTATAAAGCCATTCCCATTCAAGAATTTCAGGAGGCATATATCTATCTGATTTGGAACCAGTATAATCCTGTTAGCGCAGCAGTGAAACATCTCATCAAGACAGCGAAACGGTTGTATCCACAACCGATGGTCGATTCTTATTGTAATGGCAATGATTCAGAAAATCCAATACTTAATCATTAGTTTGTGATAAATTTAGCTTATGGCACAGCTTTGGATAGTAGGAGGGAAAAGGAGGGCGCTTTGAGGAAGAGGGCGTCTTTGCTTTGAATCTAGGGGGCATTGCTTTACTCAGCAGTGCCATGTCAATGAAAGAAACCCCTATTTGGTATGTCAACAAACGGGCCAATGGCGGAAGTCTTTGGCTTAGGGGAGAAACAGCATTTCTGATGTAGCAGCGAAGGCAAGGGGCTATCCATTTTGATGAAAAAAGGAGTGTGCGACAAAACGCCGTCTTGGTGGGCGGGAAAAGAAATTACCACTTAAAAATAACGGAAGCCCTATAAATTGATGGTTTTACAGCACCGCTTTCTTAGCTGCGTTCTATGATGAATCACCGGGAAGTTTAATCCATTGGTTTAGCGCGATATAGGGCTTAGAGAAAAACAAGCGATATTTCTCGTTGGCTTGTCACAGTCAAACTCCATTTTGTGTGTCATGGGAGGATCTTGTTTTTGTCTTTCTGGCTTAGCCCTGGACTTTTGTGGATCAGAAATAGATTTGATTGGCACATGAAAGAACTTTCCTTTAGAACATACTGATTTTCCCGCAGGCAGGGGATTTAAGCCAATATGGCTAAATCATGGCTGGGTTGGCTTAGATGGATTTTTCAGCAGATAAAAACCTGAGCAGAGACCATGGGATGAGGATCATCTGCCCAAAATGAAACTTTGTCCAGGGACATCCTTCATACCAAATGGGTTTGATAGGTGGGGTCTGGAAAAAATTGCATAAAAACCCAGGACTTCTACAGCCTTGCGGCAGTTTCAGTAGAAGTTTTTACTGGGTCATGCCATAGCCATGATTTCGAATGATCAGGATTTATGTGAAAGAAAATGGAAAAATAAAGGCGTGGGTGGAGAAATCCATAGCAAAAGCCCGTTACTGTGGGTCATACTTGCGGTAAAGGGCCTTTGCTTTTTTCTCAAAAAATGATTTTTCAACGATGATTGTTCCTAGGGGAAGACTGTCTTGACTACGAGTTATCATGGTATGCACAGAACCTTGTGGGCAGATATCATGTCAATGCCATGATGCAAACAGGGCATTAGGATTTCCTTGATGAAGGGGAACGCAGCCTCGTTTTCTCTGCGCTATAAGATCTTTTTTGAAATGAATGGTACATATGTTTGGGTTGTCCTGCACCTGCGTGATGGAGGTATTGTCCAGCTTATCGAAAGAATCTTTGCCTCATGGTAACTCCACCAGCCATCATCGTTCCCGCTGATTTTGCTTGGCTGATTTTTAAGGATGCCCTTTTCAGCTAGGGATGGCAGGGAACCCATTGTTGTGCCAGAAACAGGATACCGATGGTTTTAAATGTCTGAAAAAAGAAAAGGAATAGGCTTTGAATGGCATGAATCACAGGAGTAGGCAAAAACGAAAGGTTCAATTTTAGTTGCTGCGCATAGGAAATCTGATCCCAGGTGATTGCGTAGTTGGTCCTACGCTTGTCTCCTAAAGAGGTGTATAGTATAATGCAAGTAGTAGAATCAGTGTTTTATGGAGGTCAATGGCATGAATGCGGAGCTTTTAACTGTGGCGCAAGCAGCAAAATATTTACAACTATCTGAAAAAACGATTCGGCGCTACATTCATCGGGGCATTTTGCCGGCTTCCAAATGGGAGGATCGGATGTGGCGGATTCGGGCCAGTGATATTGAGCCATTTATGGCGGAAATAGCTGCGTCCCATGGCGCTAAGGAACCAAAGCCCGCTTCTCCGCGATTGATTTCCCTTTTTTCTGGGTGCGGTGGTATGGATTTAGGATTTCAAAAGGCCGGATTTCAGATCGTTTTTGCCAATGATTTTGACAAAGATGCGCAGGCGGTGTACGCCTTGAATATCGGAAAAATTGATGGAAGAGATATATTGACCATTGATGAACAGGAGATCCCCGAGGGGGATATCTTAACGGCGGGATTTCCTTGCCAGCCCTTTTCCAATGCGGGAAGCAGGAAAGGCGTTCATGATTCTCGCGGTATGTTGTACAAAGAATGTTTACGGATCATTCAAAAGCGGATGCCCAAAGTCATTGTCTTTGAAAATGTTAAGGGGCTGCTTTCCACCAAATATATTGACGGCCGCAATTTAGCGGAAGTGATCTTAGAAGATTTATCCCACATGAACAAGACGGGATACCAAGTGGTCTACCAGTTGGTAAATGCCGCTGACTATGGGGTGCCTCAAAACCGCCAACGGGTGTTTTTTATTGGCGTTAGGAAGGATCTGGAGATGACATTTACGTTCCCGAAAAAGCGCGCGAAAGAAAATCTAACCTTGCGTCATGTTTTAACGGTGCCGCCGGAGGTGCCAAATCAGGTGGATTGGCCGCTGTCCCCTCAGGCGATGGAGATGGTGAGATTTATTCCGGAGGGAGGATCGTGGAAAGATGTTCCTTATGAGCATTTGGCTCCTCGGTTTCAACGGATTCGCGATAATATGAAAAGATACCATTCGCCTAATTTTTATCGCCGGTTTTCCCGGGATGAAATCTGCGGCACCATGACCGCATCTGCTCAGCCGGAAAACTGTGGGATTATTCATCCCACGGAAAACCGGCGGTTTACGATTCGCGAAGTCGCCCGGATTCAAACCTTTCCAGATGACTTTTCTTTCTTCACTGACACGGCAAGAGAGATTACCGCTATGTATAAAGTGATTGGCAACGCGGTGCCAGTTCAGCTGGCCTATGAGATTGCTTTGGCCATTATGAAGCAGGTGTTTCAAAAACAAACAAGCAAAAAGTAAGGGGGTTAGCCGATGGATACAGATAAAGCATACCTATTGGGCCTAATGATAGGCGGCGGTGTATTTGGCAATGCAGAGGATGTGTTCAGCATTCGCCTGCCGTACAAAAAATGGGGCTCTTTTCTTGAAAACCCCCAGCGGGCGGGTGAGATTGCAGGGGATATCTTGCGCAAAGTAGGACAGATGTTTCGGGCGGTGTACGGGCTTTCTGTACAATATGAAACAACGCCCGGAGGTACTTGGATCATTCTTTGCGAAGGGGATATAACCGAGGTGAAAAAGGACCTGATGCACTATGGCATATCATGCGAAGGGGAACTGCGAGGCAATGTGGATCTTCGCCGGATTGCCACAGATTTAGTGGATGATAATCTCAAGCGCCGTTTCATCGCGGGGTTAGCAGACACCATTGGCAGTATGGCAAAATCCCAGCGCCGATTTACCAGCGAGCATCAGATCATTTCGTTTGAAATGAAGGGCTTTTGTTTCCAGTTTGTTTGCGATTTGTGTCAGCTGCTATACAGCATTAATGTATTGCGGATCAAATCAGCTGGAATCATCCCAATCTGCATTGCGCCAATGATCCATATTATACACGGTGGAAGAAGGGGTTTAAGCTGCGAATTTTATTGGATCAATATGCCAAGTTTGGCGCATTTGCGTTTCGCACCAAGGCAGAAACATCCAGTGAAAACCGAAAACTGCAAAACAAAACCCATGTGGCACAAAGCTGTGAGACCAGGCAGATGCGTTTTACACCATCCACAGTACATCCGGCGGAGAATGAAATTTGTTTGCCGGAGCAGATTCGCGGTGGACACTATATCCATTCAAAACATGTTTGTGCAGTGATGGGATGCCCCCATGCGCCATATGAGAAAATCAAAGCGCAATTTGCGCATATTGGGCAGCTCATTACTCCTTTCCCGATTTTGCATAAGGATAGTTTGGCGCAACTAGAAAAGATAGTGGAAAAAGACCCGTCATTGTTCCGCCGGCAGTATACGGTGATGCAGGTGGAGATCAAAACGTTGTTAGAACAATATAGAAAAAACAAAACGGCGCTGCTGTATGGGGATATGACCCATACGGGGTATCCAATCACAGAACTGCTCCAAGCAGTGGCCTATGTTATTGCAAACCATGACGAATTATCTGGCAAGCGGCCCAAAAAGTATATTGAAATTATACAACGGCATTTGCATGACAATGTGAATTTAGCGGTGGAAATTAGAAAGCCGGATTTACTGACGCCGCTGATGGTGGTGGGAAATGGCCGAGGGGCGTTGATTGGCGCACATAATCCACAGGTATATCAGCGCCTGGTCACCAGAGCGCCGGAAAATGAATACAAATTATTCGTTCGCCAAATCACGGAGGATGATTTACATTATGTCCGGTAACCGCAGCCGAAACGAGGTATCTTATTATCCAGAAATACAGGCATTTATTGAAGCGCAGCTAAAAAGCAATTTCCAAGCAAAACACCATCAAACCCTCAGTGTCTACTGGGGGATTGGCGAGCTGAAAACCAATTTGCAAAAAATGATGGCTGCACATCCGGCAACATGTGCTTGTGTAACCGCATTTGCCAATCAAGTGCCACCGCTGAATTTAGATATTTTTGCGCTGATTACCGATGGCAAGCACTTTGAAATTTTCATCCTTGAGGTGAAGCGGATGAACAGTGTTGGGCTAAAAGAATGGACGCAGCTGGTGGGCTATTGTTTGGTGTCAGGGGCAAAGTACGGCCTTTTGGTGAATATCAATCAGGGAGCCAGCCCTCGCTTGGCCCATATTCTTACCACGCAATCCCATCTTTCTGAGATCCATACCGTGATAGATGGCAAACCGCAGGAGCATTGGTTGGGATTTATGCAGTGGGACAGTGTGACAAAGAGCTTTGAATATAGTAATTTGGGGGCAATTTCGTCTTTATCGGATCTGAGTTGTCGATTGGCCAGGGAGTTTGAATATGATCGTGATACCAATTAGAAAATCCCTTTCAGGAAAGAGACGGAAGATGCAATCTGCAAGATGTGGTATCGATCTGCTCAGAAAAAGATGGATGGACTATGGTTAAGCTGGCAGACAAAATGGGATAACCATGGTTTTTTGAAGCAAGGTCATGGAGCGACATATGCCTTGGCTCAGTGGGATTGAGAAAAAGAGCATTTCTGGGTATCATAGGTTTTAGTGCATTATGTGGTTCAACCGAAGCCACAAGCTGTTTTTGCCACAAACGCCGGCCTTAGCACGGGATGGGCTGGGTGAGATACGACAAAGCAGGGGGGTCTTCGGCGGGAGGAAAACAGAAAGGGGAAAAAGAAAATGAAATATGGAAAACCACAAGCGATTGTTTTAGGGATGGTGGCGGCAGTGATATGTTCTGGTTGTTCTGCGGCGGCGCCAAATGCATTACGTAATACAGCCGTGATGCCGGATCAGCCCACAACACAGACTGTTTCGGTGGAAAACGAAGGCATTACGCAGGAAGAAGCCTATGCCATCTGTTTGGAAAATGCAGGCGTGGCAGCAGAAGATGCTTTTCATGATAAAGTAGAACAAGACAGGGAGAATGGTAATGCGATTTATGATGTGGAATTTGAAACCAATTATGGGGATTACCAGTATGAAGTGACCGTGGAAGACGGCACTATTTTAGAGGCGGATTATGAGGTCAATGAGGCGTGGGCTCGTCAGCAGGAAGGAACGCCGATGGAGATCGAAGCAGCGGCATCCTTCGTTGCAAATCAGGTGCCGGGTGCAACGGCACAGGATGTACAGATCTGGGAAGAATGGGATGATGGCCAAAGGTGGTATGAGGGTCGTTTGGAGCAGGACGGTATCATCTATGAATTTGAAATTGATTCGGATACAGGGATGATTTCTCAATGGAAGGCAGATTACCGGGGATAAAAAGAGATAAAAATCAGGAATGGGCTACAGGACAAGGGATAACAAATCATGAGGAGTTTGGTATCCCTAAAAAGATTGGTTGACCGGAGAATCAAACTTGTTTATAATAAAAGCAACAAGGGTTGCAAGATATAGCCAATGTGTTTAAGTTTAAGAAGGAGGCGTCCCGAATGTCTGGTATTACCAAATTGGTAGACCACATGCAGTTGCCCAAATTTGTACGGGTGAAACAATATTTTCCACACAATGAATTGTCTGAAGACGAAATTAAAGCTGTTTTGAATGAGAATTTTGCTCGCCCAGAAATCAAAGAGCGGATTAAGCCCGGCCAGCGCATTTGTATTACTTGTGGCAGCCGTGGTCTGTCGAATATTGTGTTGATTACTCGTGAGATTGTAAATCATGTGAAAGCGCTAGGTGCAGAACCGTTTTTGATTCCAGCTATGGGCAGCCATGGCGGCGCTACGGATGAAGGCCAGAAGGGCATTTTGGCCAGCTATGGCATTACAGAAGAAACCATGGGCTGCCCCATTCTTTCTTCTATGGAAACGGTAGTGATTGACCATATTGACGATATTGATGCCGATGTGAATATTGATAAAAACGCTTATGGCGCCGATGGTATTATTGTGCTGAACCGAATCAAAGCCCATACTGGCTTTAAAGGCAAATATGAAAGCGGTCTGATGAAAATGATGACCATCGGTTTGGGCAAGCAAAAGGGTGCTTATGTGGCTCATTCTGCTGGGGATGACAATATGCCGGAGCGTCTGTTTAAAATTGGCAGTTCTATGATTGCGCATGCGCCGATTATCCTTGGTGTAGGCTTATTAGAAAATGCCTTTGATAAGACGTATAAGATTGCGGTGCTAAAAAGTGAGGAAATTCCTGAAAAAGAACCGGCGTTGCTGGATGAAGCAAAAGCAGCAATGGGGAAGATTTTCTTGGATGCCTGCGATGTGCTGATCCTAGAGAAGATTGGGAAAAATTACAGCGGTGGCGGCATGGACCCCAATGTGGTGGGGCGCTCTCGTCTGCCCATTGGGATTAAGAGTGAACGGATGGGCATTTTTGGCTTGAGTGAAGAATCTCATGGCAATGCCACTGGCATGGGACGGGCTGATGTGGGCACGATGAATTTCTTCCATCAGATTTCTTTTGATGATACCTATCCTAATGCGGTAACAGATCATGACAGCTCTGTATATAAGATCCCTCTGATCGTGGATAATGATAAGGAATGCATCAAAACGTCAATGGCAATCTGCCTTAACATGGATCCAGAACATCCGCGGATCATTATCTTAAAAAATTCTTTGGAAATTGAAGATATCCTGATTTCTGAAGCACTGATCCCGGAGGCAAAAACGAAAGAACAGCTGACCATCACCAGTGAACCCTTTGAACTGGAATTTGATGCGGAAGGAAACATGCTGACCCAAATTTGATGGGCGGCATCGGCTCCCAACGGGACTTCGGTTTCGTTTGGGAGCTTTTTTTCTGAAAGAAAGGAAGAAATTTGTGGAAATAAAACAACTAGAGTTTTTTATGGCGGCTTGCGAATGCGGCAGTCTGGGAAAAGCGGCAGCAAAACTCTATACCACTCAGCCCAATGTGAGCAAAGTGATCCGCCAGTTAGAACGAGAATTAGGCAAAGATCTCTTTGAGCGGACCAGTAAAGGGCTGCGACTGACGCCCTATGGAAAGTCAGTACAGCAATATGCCGCGGCCATACTGAAAAATGCTGATTTACTGCTGCATGGCGATAATGGCATGCGTCAGGAGGAATTTTCCGTCTCCACATACCGCAGCAATGTGATTGCCTGGCTGTTGGTAGAGCTGCACAAGGCATATCCCGACCTTATCATCAGCCATCGCCAGGGCACAGTAGAGGAAATCACCAGCCAGGTTTCCCAGGGGATTTCTGAAGTGGGGGTGCTCTATGTGTCAGAGAAGCAGCTGAAAGCATTTCGCCATATCATCCATCACAAGCGGCTGCATTTTGTGGAACTGACCCGGTGTCAGGCCAGTATTTATGTGGGGCCTAATTCCCCGTATTATCATCGTCAATCGGTGAGTAAGGAGGAACTATCTTCTCTTAGTTTTGTGCGGGAGTTAAAGGATTATTTCTCTATGGAGCACCATTTTGAGCAGGTGAGTATGGCGGCTGTGAGTGCAGAAAAGCTCCATCCAATTGTTTTTACCAATAGTGAGCATCTTTCTACGGCCATGGTGCTGGAGACAGATGTGGCAGATTTGGGTATTGGGTTAACACATGCAGAAGGGGATCAATATGCCATTCGCTCCATTGCAGTGGAAGGCGTAGACACCCAATTGGTATTGGGGTATGTATTGGAACAGGATCATACGGTTTCTGCTGTTTGTAAGACATTTTTAGATAAGTTAGAGAAAAAAGTCAGTGTATGCCATAACAAAATGTAATGAGAAAAGCGTATATTTCGTTAATTGATAAATGATTTGGAATGTGTTATGATGAAATCACCATTTGAGAAGGAGGCAATACGACATGGAAGAGAAAAAAGCTGTCACTTTAGAAGATATTCAGCAAGCTGCAGAACGAATTCGTCCCTATGTGCGCCGGACACCTCTGCTCCGGGAAAAGAGCATGGATGAGTTCCTCGGCTGTGAAGTATATGTAAAACCTGAAATGCTGCAAATTACTGGTGCGTTTAAGCTTCGTGGCGCCATGAGCAAAATCATGAGCTTGACGGAGGAAGAACGGCAAAGAGGGATCATTACCAGCTCCTCTGGCAATCATGGGCAGGCTTGTGCCTATGCCGGTCAGTTGCTGGGTATTCCTGTAACGGTTATTGTCCCAGAAGATACGCCCCATCTGAAAGTGAATAATGCCAGAAGAATGGGCGCGAATGTCATTTTATGGGATCGCCTGTATGTAAAACGCTGGGAAAAAGTGCATGAAGAAGTGGCGGCGCATGGCTATACCATTGTGCATCCCTATGAAGATCCTATGGTTATGGCTGGTCAGGGCACCATCGCTTTGGAAGTATTGGAAGATTTGCCAGAGCTGGATACCATTGTGGTGCCGGTGGGTGGCGGCGGCCTGATTTCTGGTATTTCTACCTACATTAAGAGCGTAAAGCCCTCCATTCGTGTAATTGGCATCCAGGCAGAAGGCAATGATTCCTATGTGCAAAGCCGCAAAGCCGGCAAGGTGGTAGAAGCCCCTTGTACCCCGACCGTGGCTGATGGGCTTTCCTGCCGCCGTCCTGGGAATAATCCTTTCCCCATCATTGAAAAGAATGTGGATGAATTGATTAGTGTTACAGAAGAAGAAATTCTCAAGGCCACAAAACTGTTGGCGCAAGAAGCAAAAGTGGTGGGTGAACCTTCTGCATGCGTAGGTGTTGCAGCAGCTATGGCCCATAAGATTCAGATAAAACCCGGCGAAAAAGTATGCTTTGTGCTGACTAGCGGCAACTGGGATATTGATCTGTTGGGTAAGATTTACAATGATATGCCAGTGCCCGCAGTAAACTAATATAATTGAGGTAAGAATATAGAAAAGGCAGGGAATCATTCATGGAAACATTATTGTTGAACAAAGATGAAGTAGGCAGCCTTATTGATTTGGATTTGATTCAGGCCGCTGTGGAGGATGGTTACCGTCATTTTAATAGCGGCGAAGTGGTACAGCCACCTTTTATGGCATTATATGTGCCCAATGATCCAAACCATGCAGGTATGGATATTAAAGCCGGCACGGATATGGGCAGTGGATATATGGGCCTGAAAGCTTCTAGCGGCGGCTATAAAAATAATCCTGCTTTGGGTCTGCCCACGGGCATGAATACGGTGTTGCTGTTTGACGCCAATACCAGCGCTTTGAAGTGCATTATGGATGGCACCTGGATTACTGGCTGCCGTACAGGTGCGGCTGGTGCTATTTCTACAAAATATTTAGCTAGAAAAGACGCCAAGATTTTAGGCATGATTGGTGCTGGCAACCAGGCTAGACGGCAGCTTCGGGCTGTGCGCCGGGTGCGTGACATTCAGGAAGTTTATGTTTGGGACGCTTTCCCAGAGACACTTCAGAAATTTGTAGAAGAAATGACGGCAGAAACAGGTCTACCCATTCATGCTTGCCAGACGGCCGAAGAAGCCGTTCGTCCCGCAGATGTGCTGTATACCGTTACCATTGGCCGCATGGGCCCAGTGGTAAAACGGGAATGGATTAAACCGGGCACCCATATTTGCTGCATTGGCGCTGATATGCCAGACAAACAGGAGATGCACTCCGATGTATTTAAAGGGGCAAAGATTGTAAATGACTCGATTGATCTTTGCATCAAAAACGGGGAGACGCATCATCCAGTGGAAGAAGGCATCATCAAGGTAGAAGATATTCATGCCGAAATTGGGGAAATTATCTTAGGTAAAAAACCAGGCCGGGAAAATGATGAAGAAATCACCATTTTTGATACCGTTGGCATGGCCATCCAGGATATTATGATGGCAAAAATGCTCTTTGAAACGGCTACAGCAAAAGGCATGGGCACCAAGTATGAATTCTTCAAATAAAATAGAGAAAGAAGAATCAAAAGTAAAAACAAGGGTTTTAGAAAGTG
This sequence comes from Candidatus Neoanaerotignum galli, assembly GCA_904381335.1. Taxonomy (GTDB): domain Bacteria; phylum Bacillota; class Clostridia; order Lachnospirales; family Anaerotignaceae; genus Neoanaerotignum; species Neoanaerotignum galli. Next base: position 11,413 of record CAJFIN010000004.1, read on the forward strand.
TTTTCCTGTCCCGGGCTACGGGCAGGTAAAGGATGTTGGGTTTTTTACGATAGATCAATAGACAAGGGGTGTTGACCAGCGTTTCGGGCATTGGGCTCGGGACGCTGGTTTTGTTTTGCCCTTTGGTCAAAACATGGATATACCAACAACATCAAAAATACGAAAAAAGAGGATCTGATAAGCGGAGGCGCGGGGATTGGCGATGATTAATCGTATGGGTTTTCGCCATGACGATCAGGCAATGCCATTCATGTCCATGAAAGGGGTTCCTCCATTTTGTATCGGATAGGGATAACCCTATCTTCCTTACGTTCAGTGGATACGGAGCCCTCCTTTTTTGTTTTTTCCTTGCTTGATAGACTGTCGTTTAGTCACAAAAGAAAGTGGTTTGTTTTTTTCTAACAAAACTTTAAAAACGGCCTGTCGCAAAAGACAGGCCCTGGATCATTGGCTGGAGCTTTGCCCATAAATGGGATTGGCAAATCCGGCAGCGCATCCTGAGCATCAAAAACGCATCTCTTTTGAGATGCGTTTTTGATGGAAGTATATACCAAAGAAGCTTTGGGGCATTTGCCGGGGGAGGGTCATTGTAGAAAGATCTGCTTCTCATATAGAACGGCATCATCCCCAAACAAAATTATTTTTCTTTACGAAAGCTCAAACATACCATGGTATAGAGCATAATATTCTCCCTTTAGCGCTAGCAGCTCCTCATGGCTGCCTCGCTCGATAATTTGCCCGTTTTCCAATACCAAAATGGCATTGGCATTGCGGACAGTGGAAAGGCGATGGGCAATGACAAATACTGTCCTTCCCTCCATCAGTTGGTCCATACCCCGTTCGATGATGGCTTCTGTTCGGGTATCAATGGAGCTGGTAGCCTCATCTAAGATAAGCACTGGCGGACTGGCCACGGCAGCTCGCGCAATGGCCAACAGCTGTCGCTGGCCTTGGCTTAGACTGGCGCCATCACCGGTAATAGGGGTGTCAAATCCTTGGGGTAGACGCTGAATAAACGAGTCGGCGCCCGCCGTGATGGCAGCTTGACGTATCTCTTCGTCTGTGGCATCCAGACGGCCAAAACGGATATTGCTGGCAATGGTGCCGGTGAAAAGGTGGGTGTCCTGGAGCACCATGCCTAGGCTGTGCCGCAGGTCCGGCTTACGGATGCGGGTGATATCAATGCCATCAAAGGTGATGGAGCCCTCCTGAATGTTATAAAAGCGGTTGATGAGATTGGTAATGGTGGTTTTGCCAGCACCGGTGGAACCCACCAAAGCAATTTTCTGCCCTGGTTTTGCATAAAGGCTGACATCATGGAGGATTGGATGGTCTGGTGTATAGCCAAAGGTGACATGATGAAACCGCACATCTCCCCGCAATGGAATGAGTGGTGCATCTGGGTTTGCGGTATCCTGCCAAGCCCATAAGCCTGTTTTTTCCTGGCAAGGTATGAGCGTATTTCCTTCTTGCTTGACCCGAACCAGGGCCACGGTACCGCTATCTTGTTCCGGCGTTTCATCCATGGCTTGGAAAATTCGCTCTGCGCCGGCCAGGGCTGCCAGCAAAAAGTTCCCCTGTTGGGTGAGCTGATTGATGGGCATAGCCGATTGACGCACCAACACCAGATAACTGGCCAGGCTGCCTAGATCGCTGAGCCCGGCCATCACCATCAGTCCGCCCACGATGGCAATGATGGCATAATTGATATAAGAGATGGAAACAATGGCCGGAATCATGGTGGCGGCATAGCTTTGGGCGGAGGTACTTGCTTTTTGCAAGGCCAGATTTTTTTCGCGAAAGCCTTCTATATTTGCCTTTTCATGCCGAAAGATCTTGATGACTTTTTGCCCGGCTACCATTTCTTCAATATAGCCGTCCAGTTCTGCCAGATAGTTTTGCTGCCGGTCATAATAATAGCGGCTGCGTTTTGTGCTATAACGAATATAGAGATACATAGCCAGATATCCCAGCACCACCAAAAAGCTTAGCTGCCAATTGAGCAAAAACAAAAGTGCCAGCGTACCAACCGTTTGTACCAGGCTCTGAATCAGCATGGCAAAGCTGTTATTCAAGGCGTCTGAAACGGTGTCCACATCGTTGGTAAATAGGCTCATCAGGCTGCCTTTGGTTTGCCCATCGAAAAACGACAAAGGAAGCGTTTCCAGGTGGCGGAATAGATCTCGCCGGATGTCTTTTAACACCTTTTGGGCAGCCCGCACCATGATTTGGGTATAGCCGAGCGCAGAGAGGGCGCCAATGCCATAGATCAAAGTAGTTATGCCAACCCCAGCGGCAAGACGGGTGGCACTTTGAGTGGCCATCAGATCGTTGACAATCGGTTTTACCATATAGGTACCCAGAAGGTTTGCCATAGCACTGACGCCAGCTAGTACAGCCACAAGGGCTAACAGGATTTTGTGTCGGCCAAGATAGCCTAGGAGTCTTTTGATGGTGGGCCATAGTTGTTTTGGCCGTTTTCCATTAAACGCTTTTGCCATCGCTCTTGCCTCCTTTCTGTTGGGATGCATAAATCTCTTGATAAATTGGATCACACCGCAACAGTGTTTCGTGATCCCCTATGGCATGAATATGACCATCTTCCAGCAAGACCAAAAAGTCAGCCCCTTGCACAGAAGAAATCCGCTGGGCAATGATGAGCTTAGTAACATTGGTAAAGGAAGCAAGGGCTTGACGAATCCGTTTTTCTGTGGCTGTATCCACGGCGCTGGTAGAATCATCAAAAATCAGAATTTTGGGATGTTTTAATAAGGCCCGGGCGATACAAAGCCGTTGCTTTTGTCCGCCAGAGACATTGACGCCACTTTGACCAAGATCTGTATCCAAGCCCTGGGGCATTTTCTCTAAAAATTCGTCCGCAGCCGCTGCCCGACAAGCAGCCCACAACTGTTCATCAGTGGCATGGGGATCACCCCAAAGCAGGTTTTCCCGGATTGTGCCGGAAAAAAGCAGATTTTTTTGTAAGACAATGGCTACTGCATCTCGTAAAACGCCTAAATCGTAGCTTTTTACATCTTTACCGCCTACTAGGACAGTGCCTTCTGTGGCATCGTATAGCCGTGCAATGAGCTGCACCAGTGTGGATTTGGCAGAACCGGTACCGCCCAGGATACCCACCGTGGCGCCAGCAGGGATATGAAGGGTGATATGGGAGAGAGCATCTTTTTTTGCTGTTTTTTGATAGCGAAAGGAGACATCCTGAAAATCGATACTGCCATCGGCCACACAGGTTTCCGGATGAGCAGGGTTTTGAATGGCAGGAGTTTCATCCAACACCTCTCGAACTCGCTGGGCGCTGGCCAAAGACCGGCTCAGCATCAAAAATACGTTGGAAAAAAGCATAATGGAGTTAAATACTTGCAGGACATAACTTAAAAAGGCAGTTAGATCTCCCACCGACATGGTGCCCACCAGAATACGGTGGCCGCCTTGCCAAAGGATGCATACGGCGCCAGTATACATCACGGCTTGGAATATGGGCAGATTGAGTACCGCCAGACGAAAGGTAGATTGACTGGCCAGAGACAACTCTTCATTGACCTGCTCAAACTGAGCCGCTTCCCATTTTTCTCGAACGAAGGCCTTGATGGCCCGAATGGCGGTGAGATTTTCCTGAATCCGGCCATTGAGATGATCCACTGCTGCCTGCTGGTTATGGTACAATGGGCCCACCCGGCGGATGATCAGAAAAAGGGCAATGGCCAGCACAGGCGCACAAAGGAAAAACACCACCGACAAAGAAGGATCAATGGCAAAGGAAAGGCCTATTCCCATCACCAGCATCACAGGGCTGCGGGCCAAGGGCCGAAGGCCAGTATTGACAGCGTTTTGCATCACGGTGATGTCTGTGGTTAATCTGGTGACCAGAGAGGCTGTGGAAAATCGATCCAGGTTTTCAAAGGAATAGTCCTGTAGTTTTTCGTAAGCGGCTTCCCGAAGGGCTGCGCCAAAGCCATTGGCGGCTTTCGCAGCAAAACGAGCATACCACAGCCCAGTGATAAGGGCCAGCAGAGCACAAAGGCCCATTTTTGCCCCTTGATGCAGCAGATACCAGGTATCATGGGCCGGTACGCCGATGTCCACAATATCCCGCATAAATAGGGGAATTACCATTTCAAAGATACACTCCACAAAAATCAGCACCACCGCCAGAATCAAATCCCGCCGGAAGGGCTTAAAGTATGAAAAGATTGCCAGCAAATCTTTCATGGCTTTATCTCCTTTCCTTCTTCTTTAGCTAAGATATCACGCTGGCCGCCGGCATTATGATATGCCTTGGTCAGCAAATGGGCAAACTGTGCCCGCTGCTGAGCAGAAAAGCCGGCAAATAGCCGTTTTTCAAATTGGCTAAGCCGTTCTTCCCATGTCTCATAGGCTGTCTTCCCTTTGTCAGTGAGGGTTACTTCGCCGCTGCGCCGGTCATTGGGAGAAGGGGTGCGGCAGATCAGGCCATTTCTTTCCATACTCTCTAGCATCCGGGAAATAGCGGCAGGATCTACTTCGCAGTGCCGGGCTAACGTGCTTTGGGAGCAGGGACCCAGCAGCGCCAGACAGCGCAGCACCTTTGGCTGGCCATAGGAAAGCCCCATCGCATCCAATACAGGACGCATGGCGTTGCGCTGCACATGAGCAGTGAGCATAAGAAGGGCTGGAAGAGAAAGCTCCATGGGTGTCACCTCCGAAACAAGAGCCAACATAGGCTTGGTTTATGTTTTATCTAGCAATGAAACCATCATACCATATTAATGATATATCAATGATATTTCATTATAGGTCTGCCCTAAGGAGTTGTCAATGCGGGAAAAAAAGAAATCAGAGTGCTCATGGTTTATTTTCTGAGATTTCGTAGGGGCGGTTTAGATTTTATGTTCATACGTGAATCAAACAAAACAAATCAGCGGTAAGAAAGGTAAAGGGAATGGGTTTGTGCATCTGATAGATGGGGAAAAACAGAATGGAGATGCCAAAAGAAATATTCTAGGCATGAAAAAAATCGGCACAAGGCCGGTAAAACAGCGCTTAGATTTGTTTTCGCACAGTGGCATATTCATCATCCACACGATAATAAGGGCAGCCAGTGGAGCGGCGACCACCAAACAAACGCACAGCATCATCTTCATCCATACGGACATCACAACAATAATCGCCATATTCCTCATCATAAACATAAAATAAGCAAGTATCACATTGGCTCATACCATAACCTCCTATCTTCGGGTAGAGTCGTTAAAGCGGCAAATACATCCTGGGGTGAACGGTGGGTATCGGGAGAGAGGGTGAGCACCCAATAGCAATTTCCTCGCCGGGCAATATATTCTATGCCGTTACACCATGCCTCTGTCAGACCTGGCACCGGATAAGATTTCCAGCTGGATGCATTTTTGGAGAAAATGCTATTGGCCTTTAGGGCATCAGTAAGATGGGGAGCCAGGCTTGGATGGTGCAGGTCAATGACGGTTTGAAACAGCCATTGCTCTTTCGTCTCTTCCCGTCCCTGCCATACCTCTGCCACAAAGGAAGAAGTATGGGTCAGCGTATTGATGTCAGAAAGAGTATCTTGCCGTGCGCTTAAATCCCCCAGGTCAGCAAGGAGCAGGCAGGGAGAGGCATTTTTTTGGGGCAGGGCAACCGGTTGGCTTTGCAGCACATAAGAGACACAGGATGCACTTAGCAGCACCACTGCAATAAGACAAAGACCATGGATGATCCGTTCCACAGGAAATCGCTGGGGCGGCTGATGATCAAAGGGTACACCCTGTTTGATGCGGTGGATCTGCTGAGAAATGGACACCAAAGCCCGCAGGTGATTGCCCAGCAGCCAGAAAAACAGCAGCGCCAGTAAAAACAATAGGGCCGGCGCTTCCACCCAAACCAACAGGATCTGAGCCCATAAGGCAGTGACAGAAAGATGCTGAAACATCAAGGTTAGCCCAATGTAGATGGCCAAAGAAAGAAATGGGCCTAAACATTGCCAAAGCGTATGTTTCTGTAAAATCCGGAATGCAGCGACTTGCTGCTGCGGTGAGGCATAGAGCACAGGAATCGCACTATGCGCTGGAAAACGAAAAATATGAAGCAGGCCATGGCTTGAAATGTAGTTTGGGTTGGCTTCTTCACCAGGGGCAAAGCAGCTATTTGCAGGCTGAGAGCCATCGTTTGGGCAGGAAGGGGCAATGAGGATGCGGTAAAGATCTTTTCTGGGTGGTCCTGAGACAAAACGGCTGAAGTAGACGCCTCGTTTTACCAAATGTAGCCCCTGAGCAGCACAGGAAGAATAAAACGCTTCATTTTGTCCAATGGCATCGTCAGGAAAATGGAGTCGATAAATGGTTTTCATGAGATATCCCCTCTTTTTCAAAGTAGCATAGGATCGCTGGGTAAGCAGTCCCTTTAAAAACAGCTTTCTAATTTGCCCCTGTCAGTATCCTTTTGATACTATGCCAGAACAAACCGTAGATGGTGATAGGAACAAGGGCAAAAAGTCAAGGAATCACTCGATAATCCATAGAAAAATAACCATAGGCTTGTTAAAACGATTTTTGGCCCGAGAGGGCAGATGTTGCCAGGGAGAGGAGAAGCGGGCGCTGATTGATTTCCGGATGGGCTAATACTTGATCCAACAGGGCCTGCAAGGTATCACCTAAGGCCTTGCCTTGAGGATAGCCCAGAGCCAAAAGATCGGCCCCGCTTATGGCCAGATCGCCGATGGTCAGGCAATCCCCCCGGGAGAAAATGCGCTCTGCTTCTGCCAAACAGGCCGGAGCATTGGGATTGCCTTGGGCTTGTTTTAGCGTAAATAAGGCAATGCCTCGCTTTATGCCTAGGCGAGAAAGTAACCGGCGCACGGATGTTGGATCGGGAGAAAGCTCGGTTTGCCGCTCTGACAACAAAGTGCGGATGGTACGCAGGGTTTGATTATCAAATTTTAGTTTTTTTAGAAAAGCCTTTGCCACCATATCGGGCAGAGGGTCTAAGAAGGCGGCAAACGCAAGCGCTGTACCCGGAGGCAGACGAGCGAGGGTATCCAATATGGACTGCTGGGCGTGATGCAGTTGTTCGGCAGCGTCTTCCCCAAACAGGTAGGGCAGCAGGCTGCTTTCCCATAGGAGACAGAGTCGGGATGGGTAAGGATTTTGCAGGGCTTTTCCCAATTCTTCCCGGATGCGTTCGCCGCTGATTTTTTGAATGAGAGCGGCGTTTTTTTGCAGGGCATTTCGTGTCACCGGCTCAATGGTAAAATCTAACTGGCTGGCAAAACGTATCGCTCGCAGCATCCGTAACGCATCCTCTTGAAACCGCTGATCCGGGTTCCCTACTCCGCGGATGACTTTGTTCTCAATGTCTTTTTGACCGCCGAAAAGATCAATCAACCCTTCTGCAGGATGATAGGCAATGGCATTGATGGTGAAGTCACGGCGCAGCAGATCTTCTGCAAGGTTGCGGGTAAAAGAAACGTAGGAGGGATGGCGGCAATCCTCATAATCTCCTTCTACGCGATAGGTAGTAATTTCATAATTGTTTTGATGAAGCACCACGGTGACAGTGCCATGGGCTAAGCCCGTATCTACGGTATGGGGGAAACAGGTTTTTACTTCTTCTGGTGTGGCGGAGGTGGTCAGATCCCAATCGTGAGGCGTGCGGCCCATCAGACTGTCTCGGACGCAGCCACCAACGATGTAGGCCTCATAACCATGATTGTTTAATGTGGAAAGGAGGAGGGAAACATCCTCCGGAAGCTGGGGCAGCATAAGATCACCTTTCTTTTTGCAAAGATAAATTAAATCATTCTATGGTATTATTGTAATGGGAAGGGGACGAAAATGCAATCTGGCTTTCGCGGATAAAATAGAAAAAAGTGATTGACAAATGGGGTGGAAGGTGCTAATATAATATTTGTGTTTTGGTTATGCATCATTAGCTCAGTTGGTAGAGCAGGTGACTCTTAATCACAAGGTCCAGGGTTCGAGTCCCTGATGATGCATGAAAAAGGCAGCGCTTTGTGTGGGATTTAGCCACATGGGGCGTTGTTTTTTTGTGTCTTTTTTTCATCCCAGGCAGCAATGACTATTTTTTCCTTTCCTTTCATAAGATAAAACCAAGCGGACCTGGCCCGCGGTGTTTGAAAAAGGAGGAGGAATAGCCACATGGAGGATTATGAAAAGCTGCTGGCAGAAGGTTACGGTTTGCGCCTTTGCCATAGCCGGCGTACCCGAAAGGGGTTGGTACTGCAAACGGACCGGGGTGCATGGGAATTGCGCAAGGCACAGGGAGATTTGACGGCGGTGCTTTTTGAACATGCAGTGCGTTGCCATACCTATGAGCGAGGGTTTCGCCAAATGGAAGTCTGGATTCCGGCACGGGATGGGCGCCCTTTTGTTTTGGGCAGTGAGGCGGCTTATGTGCTTAGCCGTTATGAAAAGCGGGAAGATGCTGTGTTAGATACAGCCCAGGATGTGGCAAGAGCTGCCGGAACATTGGCCCGGCTCCATCAGGCCATGGCAGGCGTTACGGCAGAGGGACCGAAAAGTGGCGGCCATTTAATTGAGGATTGTGAGAAAAAACAACGGGAACTTGCCCATATCCGTAAATGGATTTACCGCCAGAGCCGCCATTCGGCAGTGGATGAGCTGGTGCTTCGTCAATATCAGCGGATGCATCAGCGGATTGTCAGTGCCCAGGAGGCATTATCCGGCGGCGCTTATTCGGCATTATGTCATCAGGCAGAAGAAGAGAGAGCCTTGTGCCATCACTTGTTTAAAAAAAGTGTCTTAGAACAGGATGCGAAGGGGAATTATTGGGTGACAGGGTTTTCCCAATGCACGTTTGACTGTCCTTTAACAGATTTGGCAGAGTTTCTGCGCCGGATGTTGCGGGAAGATTGGTTTGGATTGCCCCAAGCCCGGCAGGCAATGGAAGGATATGAACGAGAGACGCCGTTAAGGAAAGAAGAGAAAGAAACATTAGGGGCAATGCTTCTGTTTCCGGCCCGGTACTTAAAGCTGTTAAGCGGATACTATAATAAGCGGCGCACCATTAAAAATGGCGCTTTTTTAGAGAAACTGACGCTTTCAGTGGCTCAGAGTGAAAAAGAGGAGGCTTTGGCCCGCGCCTTGGTGCAGGCATGATGGCGTTGTAAGTTTTGCGCTTTTGGCGGGATAAAAAAGCAAAAAAAGGCGTGCCGTAGGAAGAAAGATGGGTATTGATCTTTTTCGTGATCTGCTTAATGAGAATGGGAGAAGAGATAAGCGGTACATAGGCTTTGCATTTGGCCAATGGGTATAGATGTATCTTTGATGGAACCCGTGAGAGGGTACTTATTTGGCGTCTGCTCCCGAATGGTTTTTCTATAGAGATAGGCGGAACAAGGTGGTGGTAAAAGCCTTGCCTTTTTACTCTAAATGTGATAGATTGAACAAGAACAATAAAACGGAAGCAATCATCGCCGGCATGTTGGTTGCTGGCTGATTCTTTTTCATAGGCAGAAACAATTTGCCCCAGGAAAAGGAAGACTTGCGTCTATTGATAGACGGTTTTGCCGGCCAAAGAAGGCAAGGGCCGCCGCTATTTTTTCGAATCTTTCGGAAAACGGCGGCGGTTTTTTGATGATATTCCATACGAAAGAAAAGGGGAGAAAACAATGAAGCGGATGAAACGATACGTCTTTGGGATAGCATTGCTGGTAGGGGCATCGCTGTTTTCTGGCTGCAGCTCACAGCAGGAAGCGCCAGAAGCCGTTTGTACCATTGGGGTTAGCTGTGAGACGCTGCTTGGCAAGGAAGAAGCACTGCCAGAGGAAAAACGGGAATTGGTGCCGGAGGACGGATGGCTTTTGCCGAAAGAAGAGATCACCTTTACAGAGGGGGAAACGGCCTTTGAAGCACTTCAAGAGGCCTTGAAAGAGGCAGAAATTCCCATGGAATTTGAAGAAATGCCCGCCTATGATACGGTTTATATTGAGGGCATCGGCAACCTCTATGAACAAGATGGTGGACCGGAGTCAGGTTGGATGTATTTGGTGAACGGAGACTTCCCTGATACAGGGGCAGATGGATACCAACTGCAGGAAGGGGACGAAGTGATCTGGGTGTATAGCCTGGAAATGGGAGCAGATATTGAAACGACTCCTGCGGCACAATGAAACCGGCATTGTTTGGCTTACACCCAGCGGTGAGTGCTGGTGCTGTGGGGCTGGTGTTATTTGGCCTACTAGGTTTGAACCATCCCCTTTGTGCAGCGGTTGCTTTTTTAGGTGGCTGCCTGGCGGATAATAACGGGAGGGGAAAGCGGCGTTGGCTATGGGCTTTTTTTCTATTGCCAGCCATCACAAACCCTCTGTTTTCCCATGCCGGTGTAACGGTGCTTTGTTATCTGCCCGATGGCAATCCGCTCACCTTAGAATCCATCTGCTACGGGCTTTATGCCGGCAGTGTGCTGGCGGCAGTGATGGTCTGGGGACAGCTGTTTTTTCGATGGATGACGGCAGACCGGTTAGAGGTACTGTTGGGGTCAATGCTGCCTCAATGGAGCCTTTTTTTGGCAATGACGCTGCGGCTGACGCCACGGTTAGCAGAACGTGGCCGAGAGATGGCCGGTCTATCCCCATTGTGGCAGGAGAAAGGACAATGGAGAAAAAAGGTGCGGGCAGTGTTCTCTCTAGCCTTAGCATTACTAGGCTGGGCGCTGGAAAACGGTGTGGAAACAGCAATGGCGATGAAAGTCAGAGGCTATGGCTTAGGCCGGCGAACGGCTTTTGTGCCAGTTACAGTGACGCGGCGGGACCGATGGGCCTTGGTGGGCTTAGGCGGACTAGCGGCTGCACTGATGGCAGCTGTGATAACAAAAAGCTGCCGGATGGTATGGTATCCCAAGATGATGGGGCCGGAAAATATGGTGTTGGCGGCGGTGGCGCTAGGTTTATATGGCGTAGCCTGTTTTTGGCTGGCAGTGTTTGAATGGATGGAAGAAAGAAGGTGGGCGCGCCATGGCCTTTCTTGAATTAAAGCAAGTTTCCTTTCGCTATTTTGGCGCCGAGGAATACGCTTTGTCTGATCTTTCTTTGACTGTGGACAAGGGAGAATGGATACTGCTGGGCGGAGCATCCGGTGGAGGAAAAAGCACGGTACTGCAGCTGCTTTGTCCAGCCATATTTCCGAAGGGAACATTGGCAGGCGAGATATGGCTGGATGGAGCGCCCCTTTCTTCTCTTTCTGACCGGGCGGGCGTGCAAAAGATAGGATATCTGATGCAGTCCCCGGAAAATCAGCTGGTGACAGATAAAGTCTGGCATGAGATGGCTTTTGGACTGGAGAATATGGGTGTGCCAAGCAAGCAAATCCGATTGAAAGTGGCAGAACTAGCTGTTTTTTTTGGTATGGAGGACTGGTTTGATCGCGATGTGAATCGCTTATCCGGTGGGCAAAAACAGATGGTAGCCTTGGCATCGATTTTAGCTTTACAGCCCCAGGTCTTACTGCTGGACGAGCCCTTTAGCCAATTAGACCCCATGGGTACACAGCAGCTATTGGGGATGCTGGAGATAGCGAGGCGTGAGTTTGGGATCACGGTGATCGAGGCGGAGCAGGGCATTAGCGAAGCAGTGGACCGATGCAGCAGAATGGTTTTTTTAGAGCGGGGGAAAGTGATTGCCCAGGGCACGCCGGAACAAATGGGGCGGCAGCTGTTAGCACAAGGGGATGATGCAGCGGCATTATTGCCGCCAGCACAGCGTATTGCTTGGATACTAGGGGAGCGGCATACGTTGCCAACTACCATAGAAGAAGGTCGATGCTGGCTAAAAGCCTATGCCGAATCTCATCTGCCGGTTGCAATCGGTCGGGACATGCCTTTGCCGGGAAATGAGGTGTTGCGGCTAGAGGATGTGTTTTTCCGCTATGAAAAAGAAGGACCGGACGTTGTGCAGAATCTGTCGATGAAACTGCATGAGGGAGAAATTTTTGCGCTTTTGGGTGGAAATGGCGCCGGCAAATCTACGGTATTACGTTTGTTATCCGGTGCATTAATAGCCCAGCGGGGCCGGGTGGTGCGGCATGGCCAGGCGGCATATTTGCCCCAGGAAGTGACACTGCTATTTGATCAGGATACGGTTTGGAAAGAATTATATCATGCGGCATTGGGAGAAAATCGGCAGGAAGAAGCAGGGGCGATGGCATCCTTTTGCGGACTAGACGAGATGCTGGATCGTCATCCCTATGACCTATCCGGCGGGCAGCAGCAACGCCTGGCTTTGGGGAAAGTGCTTTTGTCGCAGGCAAAGATTTTATTGCTGGATGAACCCACCAAAGGAATGGATGCGTTGGCCCAACAGCAGTGGGGAGAGATGTTGGAGAAGTTAGCGGCAGAGGGGTATGCCATTTTATTGGTCAGCCATGATGCTGATTTTTGCGCCCAATATGCCCATCGGTGTGGGCTGCTCTTTCGAGGGGAATTGATGTTGGTGGATCGGCCAGGGGCTTTTTTTTCAGGGCAAGTGTTTTTTACCACTACTTGCAATAAACTCACCCGTGGGATTTTACCGGAAGCGGTAACAGAACAGGATGTGCTGGCTGCCTTTGGAGCGAAACCGTTGCCATCAGCACCCCGTCCGCCGCAGAAAAAACGGCCGTTGCCCCAGGAGCTGCCAAAGCCAAAGAAAGGCAAGGCAGTTTTGGCTTTGGGATTGGGCATAACATTTTTGGCCCTGGGTCGGAACTTTGGCGGATGGTATTGGGGATTGGCGGGTGCAGCAGCATTGTTTTTCGCCTTATATTGGTGTGTGCCGCCGCACAAAGAAAGAATGGAGATAGGCAAAGCTGTCTTGGGCAATCAATGGGTACTGATATCTTTGGGGCTATTGGGAATGACTTTTGCCCTGGGATGGGGCAGACTCAGTGGCGGAGGGATTTCCCTTTTGGCGGTGGCTGAGATTTTAGCACCGTTCCTTCTCAGCATAGAGAGGCAGCACCTGTCTGCCAGGCTACTGACGGTGCTGGCAGTACTGACTGCTTTTACGGCAGCAGGTCGGCTGGTTTTTTTCTTTTTGCCGCAGTTTAAGCCAACAGCAGCCATGAGTATGCTGGTTGGCGCCGCCTTAGGACCATCGGCGGGTTTTTTGGTAGGCAGCTTATCCATGCTGATTTCCAATTTTTATTTTGGGCAAAGCCCTATGACGCCGTTTCAAATGGCGGCTATGGGGCTGGTCGGCTTTGCAGGCGGCGCTGTGGGACGATTGCCGATTTTTCGCCGGTATCCAGCGCTAATGGCAGGGCCAGGCGGAGCATTGACGGTAGCTCTTTATGGTGGCATTGTCAATGGCGCAGTCGTATTTTTTTCCAACCAAACACCTACGGTGGAAATGGCATTGACGGTTTACTTAGCAGGACTGCCACTGGATCTGGTGCATGGATTTGCTACAGCGGTATTCCTTTATTTTGGGGCAGGACCAGTGCTGCGCAAATTAACACGGATTCGCCACATCTATGCCCTGGATAAAAAACGAATGAAGAAGTAAAAAAGAAGGAAAAGCGCCTCTTTTTTACTTCTTTTTTTGCCATCACCGGTATGACAGCTAGGTAGGCGAAAACACAGTTTGGAACGGAGTAGACACATTTGTTTTTCAGAGCATGGCACATGCAGCCTGCGATGGTCATTTATAAGGAGAAAGGAAGGGCATGTTGATAGAGACATCCAGCGTAGCTAAGACGGCTTGATGAGGAGAAAGGCGTTGATGTTTATCTTATTTCCGATACAGAAAGCAAGAAGGGGCTGATACCCAAGAGATATTCGGGCAAAACCCAAGGCAATAGAGCTGGTCTAAGGATTTGAGGACCCTATTTTATGCTAAGGGGCAAGGCATTAGTTACCAAGACATGAAGACAAGGATGTTATATGGGGAAAGATTGAGGCAGAGCATAAAGACAGATAGAAAGAACCGCCGGGCATAAGCCAGGCGGTTCTTTTGACAAGGGTTGTATAAAAAGTTGTTGCTTAGAATGTCAGAGTTTTGATCTGACAAATATCGGAAACAGCATAGGGTTTGCTGTCTTCCATACCAGGAATGATCTTGTCGGCATTAGCGATCACTTCTTCACGGCTCATAGGCGTTACGGTCTTTTCCAAAGATTCTCTGGTGATACCAACGCTTTCCAGTTCGATCCAGGCACGTTTAGAAATGTTGTCCAGATCAATGGGTTTGCCATAAGCCTGAGCCAGGCGCAGTACAGCAGGAGAGCAACCGATATCGCGGCCAGCTACGCAGCCTGCATCCATAGCGCGCAGGGTATACTCAGCCAATACGCTCTTGGGAGCAACAATGGCGGGATAATCGCTTTTTACCGTCTTTGCATATTTACCGGAGTTATGAGCGGTCATACCAGCTTTGTAAGCGCCCAGGTTTGCACTGCCAAAGATACGGCCATACCGTTCGCTTACCACCATACCGATACCAACGGAAACCACGGGGCCGGCGATGCCAATGTTCACATTGCCGCCAGTCATAACTTCATACATGCCAAAGAAAGGAATCAGAATTTCTGTCATGGCAACCATGTTCATGGCTTCGGAACCCACATTGTTGTTGGCAATACGGCCGGTCAGGGTCATGGATTCGTTGTGGGAATCTCTTTCGCCGCGGTCTTCTTTCAAAGGTCCGCGATAGATCTTACGACCAATGTAGCAATCCTCCAGCCACTGTTTCATGTGAGGCTCGTCATGGAGCATCTGATCGGTAAAGGGCAGCGGAGTAATGGGCATAAAGCCGAAGTCATGGTTGATAAATCCATGGTCAACGGAAGCAATGGCAGCAACAGCGCCATCTGCCATAATACCATCGCTGGTTACGGTAACGCCATCCATATCCATAACGTTAACAGCAGCGCAGGTATCTTTTAATTCTTTGGCGATCAGTTCGCAAGCCTGGCGATCAGTGATGCCGGCAGCGTCAATGTCTTTTTTATCCAAAAATACCCAGTTCAGAGGTACAACACCATCGGCTGCACCTTCGGGGATAATACGATATTTTAAGGTCTGCATAATGTTGGCTCCTTCCCTATAACTCAATATTGAGGTCTGCTGGTTCGACGGTCAACGATTTCTTCTGCATCAATCAGATGATATTCCAGCGTGGGGCCGGAAACAGCAAGATAATCGATTACAGCTTTTGTGCAGCTGCCGTCAGCGCGATACCCTTTTACCACAGAGTTAAAGGTAACTTCAGGGTTGTTAGGCACCATGATGACCTCTACTTTCTTTACGGAAGGATCTTCTACCACTTCCATAATTTCTTCTTCGATACGACCGCAGCGTAAGGAAGCCAGTTTTGCGGATTTGTAGCTTTCAAGACCGGTGATCTCAATCTCTGTGTCAGGGTTGAGCTGTTTGGCGGAAGCTACAAGTTTGGAGTAGAAATCCGGCAATTTGGTGTGCATATATTTCATGATATAGCAACGCTCCTTTCAAAAGCTTGCATGTGAAAATAATAATGAGATACAAAATAAGAGATCAACGAAACCCACCGGCAGGATGCATTTTCTGAAACCCATGCAGCAAAAAGTCTGTCAGATGGTCTACCACAGCTTCCATGCTTTGCCGGCCTTCTTCGGCGCTGGATAGATGAGGGTCTTCGCCATAGCTTCCACTTTCTGTGGATACCACATCGCAGGTGTTCATCCATAATTGATAGGTAACGCCTTGATAGGAAAAGGAGGCGCTCCCTTTGGTTTCCACGCCATCGGCCAAGGTGAAAAAAGGTTCAAAGCAGATTTGGCTTTGGTGCACCAAATCAGGGTAGAGATGCATCATGACGGAAGTTTCCGCCTTTCCAGCATGGCCTTTTTCGGCCCATTGAGGTTGAAGCTGACCTGCTGTTTTCCACCAGTCCACAATCAGTCCTAGAACCTGGTGTTGGATCCGCAGGTTCATGGAAACCCGGCTGAGCACATGGGTGTTGCCCCCATGGCCATTGAGGAACACAATATGTTTGGTGCCCATTTCAGCCAGTTGTTCTGCAATGCGGTAATAGACAGCATACAGAAGATCCTGGTCGAAACTAATGGTGCCGGTGAAGCCTTCTTTATGGTATTCTGCATAGCCGTAAGCTAGGGAAGGAGCGACTAAAATGCCGCCTTTTTCACCTACAGCATGAGCCAAGTGAGAAGCGATAAGAAGGTCTGTGCCCAAAGGCAGGTGTTTGCCATGCTGCTCAGTGGAGCCGCAGGGCAAAATGACCATATCGTTTCCGGCTTGAAAATACGCCTTGACTTCTTCGTGTGTCATTTGTTCCATCTGCATGAATAATCCCCCTCTTACCGGGCCGCGGCTAATTGGGCCCTCATGGAAAAACGCGAAATCCTCGTGGCTTTTCCCCAGCAACAGTATACCACAAGGAAGGGGAATACACACGATTTTTCTTTGTTTTTTTCATGCTTTTTTAGAGAGGAGATCTACTTCTTCAGCGATATGCCGGAGTGGTTCTGGCAAAAAACGGGAAGGAACGATCAAACAGCTCAAAAGCCGCACGATGCTCTTCCTGCTTGATTCCACTATATCATAAGAAGGCGGATGGGGGAATTACGAAATGTCACGAATTTATTGTGCAGATGCACAATGCCGGGATAACGAAAAAGAATGGTCTAAGGGCATCTGGATTGTTGTGGAGAAATGAGTTAGGATATGATATAATAACGATTAAACTAGATGGGAACAAATGACGGCGACGGCAGGCAGAAACTTGCCGTTACGATCAGTGGGGAGATGAGAAAAGTGGCGCTGTCTGTGGAATCGGTGGTGCGGCAGCTTTCGCCGCTGTACCGCATTCGTCTGGTGGCCGGACGGGAGGGCGTAGATCGAACGGGGATCTACTGGGTTAGTTTGGTGGAAGATTATGGAACGGAAAAATTTAAACATATCAATGAGATCGTTATTACAGCCGGTTTAAAAAACAGCACAACAGAACAGTTGCTGACCTTTGCCCAAAATCTTCATCGGGCGGAGGGACGAGCGCTGATGATTAATGTGGGCAAATATATTGAAACGATTCCACAAGAACTAATTGCGTATTGCAATGAAGTGGCGTTACCGCTATATGCCATTCCCTGGGATGTGTTGATGAGCGATGTGGTCAAAGATATTTCTCATATCTTGATGTATGATGAGGTAAAAAATGCTAGCGTGCCGGAGATCATGCAGAACGTGATCTTTCAGACCAAAAGTGTGGAAAGCCAAATCAATAAGCTTTCTTTATATGGGTATTCCGGAGACAGCCAGTTTTGTCCGGCGTTACTGAAAATTGATGGATGCAGCCGGGATGAGTTTGATCTGACTTTTAAAAGCATTCGCTTGGGATGTGAAAAAGCGGCGGAAAACCTGATGAGCCGGTGCATCGTTTTTCCCTATAATGAGATGGCTGTGTTGGTGTTTGTGGATATGAATCGAGAAGGAATTCAGCGGTTTATTCAGCAGTTTTTGGCAAACTTAACGATGAAATATGTCAAAGGCAAAGTCTGTGTCTGCATTGGCCATGTGGGAGATGGAATTTATCGCCTGTCGGTGAATTTTAAGCGTATTTTGCCGCTGATGAATGTGGCAGAACGGGCGCCATCGGGGGTACTGTTTTATGATGATGCAGGGGTGTTTCAGATTCTGGCAGAGGTATCGGATATGAAACTACTGCGCAGTATGTATTCTCGTACGTTTGGCATCTTGTCCCGGTATGATGGGGAAAACGGCACAGAACTATCGAATTATATGGAGAGCTATCTTCGGCTGGATGGCAATGTGCAGGCGGTGGCAGGACAGTTTTTTGTGCATCGTAACACGGTGAATAATCAGCTCAAGAAGATTCGGGATCTGACAGGAATCAATCCCATGAGTCTTGAAGGAAAATTGCAATTTATGCTGGGCATGAAAATTGGAGAATTATATTCTTTTTAATCTGGTTTGATCCTTTTAAAATGACAGCTTTTTCCCTTTATGAAAGAAAAAGACGGAAAGAAAACGGACCCATTGGCAGGGTTCGTTTTTCTTTTGCCCCTTCTTATGCTGGAACTGGATTTAAAAGAAAAAAGAGATGATGATTTCCATGTTATCTCAAGACAGACGAGACATAGGTGGATGAAAAATACATAATTTCCCACCATCAGGCATAAAGTGTTAAAAAAGTTTTCAGGGGTAAGCCCATGAAAGAATATATTGAAGAAAGAGCCATGGAAATTGCCGGATATATCATTGAAAATGGTGCAACGGTTCGTCAAACAGCAAAGCGGTTTGGCATCAGCAAAAGCACGGTGCACAAAGATATCACGGACCGCTTAATGAAGTTAGACCCACTGTTGGCGGCGGATGTACGTAAGGTATTAGAGGTAAACAAAGCGGAACGGCATATTCGTGGGGGCTTGGCCACGCGGGAAAAGTATCGCCAGGCGGCAGGAAAGTAATGGCCTGCTGGCGGAAAGCTTTTTGTTTTGACCGAGGGAAAGGGGCATTTTTGCACCATTTCTCTCGGTTTAATCCTGCCTATCTTAGGAAAAGGCGAAGATCGAGTCAGGCAGAGGTGCCAAAGGATGAGTGAAAATTGGTGAGAAAATGACGGGTTTCTATTGAATTTATGTTCGCGTTTTGATAAAATAAGAACAAATGATTGTATTAATTAAGAAATAAACGAACAAATAGGCGAAAATAGATAAAACGGTTGTTACGAGGAGGAGTGACATGAGCACAGAAGAAACCCGGCGGATTTATTTGGCCATTGATCTCAAGTCGTACTATGCCTCGGTGGAATGTGTGGCTCGGGGGCTGAACCCGCTTTGTACCCATTTGGTGGTAGCGGATGCTTCCCGGACGGAGAAGACCATCTGTTTGGCAGTATCGCCTTCCCTCAAAGCCTATGGTATTTCTGGGAGGCCACGGCTATTTGAAGTGATAGAACAAGTGAGAAAGATTAATGATATGCGCAAACGCCAGCAGGGCGGGCGGCCGCTGCGTGGGCGCAGTGCAGATGCAAGGGAATTAGCCCGCTTTCCGGAAAAGGCGCTGGATTTTTGGGTTGCACCGCCGCGTATGGCGTCCTACATCCAACAGAGCGCTAAGATATATCAGATTTATTTGCGCTATGTAGCCCCAGAGGATATTCATGTATATTCTATTGATGAGGTATTTATGGATATTACTGGTTATCTGCGGGCGGCACGAATGACGCCTCATCAATTTGCTAGAAAAATTGTGAAAGATGTGTTGAAAGAAACGGGGATCACGGCTACCGTTGGGCTGGGTGAAAATCTTTATCTAGCTAAGGTAGCGATGGATATTTTAGCCAAACGCCTCCCGGCAGATCAAGATGGAGTACGTATTGCGGCCCTGACCGAGGAAAAGTACCGGCAGCAATTATGGGATCACCGGCCATTGACAGATTTTTGGCGGGTGGGACGGGGGTATGCACGGCGGCTGGAAGAACATGGACTTTATACCATGGGGGATATTGCCCGCTGTTCCGTAGGGAGACCAGAAGAATATTATAACGAAGAACTGCTTTACCGGCTTTTTGGGGTTTCTGCAGAGCTGCTGATTGACCATGCTTGGGGGTGGGAGCCATGCACCATGGCGGCCATTAAGTCTTACCGGCCAAAAAGCAATAGCTTAGGCACAGGCCAGGTGCTTCAGGAGCCGTATGAAACGGCGCAGGCCCGGCTGGTGGTATTGGAAATGGCGGATGCTGTAACATTAGATATGGTGAGAAAAGGTTTGGTGGGGCGATACATGACGCTGACTGTGGAATATGACCGGATGAATTTAGTTGATCCAGTGCGGTGGATAGCCTACCAGGGGGAAGTGAAGCAGGATGGATATGGCCGTTTGATTCCAAAACATTCCCATGGTACCATCCATTTTGGTTCAGCCACTGCATCAAGCCAAAAACTGTTGGCTGCGGCAGGGATGCTCTTTGACCGCATCGTTCATCCGGGTTTATTGGTGCGGCGGTTAACAGTAACGGTGGAAGAGGTGACGATGGCAGGGGAGCAGGCGTATGAGCAGATGGATCTTTCTTCTCTGTTAGAAGGCCCAGAAAAACGGCGGCAGGAAGAACGGGAGCAAGCTCTCCAACATGTCATTGTTTCCATTCAAAAGAAATATGGGAAAAATGCGCTTTTACGGGCCATGGATTTAGAGGCGGGGGCTACAGCCCGTCAACGAAATGGTCAAATTGGGGGGCATCGGGCATGAAAGATCCTTATGAGCCATTACGCCGCTTGCCCCATCCGAGGTCAAAACGACATCGGCCAATGACGTTGGCTGAGCGGGCGGCACAGTTTGCTCCCTTTTCTACTTTGTCGGGAATGGGAGAAATGATAAAAGAGGCAGGCCAAGTTTGGGAGAAACGGCCAGAGCTTAGCGAAGACCGGCAAGAGATGCTGGAGATGGCATTACAGCAACTACGGGCAAATCCTCATCGGGGGCGTCAGGTGGTTATTGAGTTTTTCCAGCCTGATAAGAGCGAAGATTTGGGCCGGCGCATCATCTGCCGGGGCCATTTTTTAGCGCTGACTCATCGACAGTTGATTTTGATGGAGGGCGAAGAGATTCCGTTGGTGGATTTGGTGGCGCTTTGGGTGGAAGAGGAGGGGTAAAAGTCAAGCAGAAGGCTTTATGGGGCAAAAAGGGCAAAAGAGCAGCTATGTAACACGAAGAAGATGGCAAAGGGAGCAGATTTTTGTCCAGAAGATGACCTGGAGGAAAATCAGAGGGAAGTTTGCACCATAAAAATGCGGTTTAGTAAGACTGACTGGATGATTTTTTTCAACAAGAAAAGAAAAGTTTGACAGCAAAAGAAAAAGCTGAAATTTTTTTGAAAAAATACTTGCAATTTTATTATGCTTGTGGTATTATACCATTTGTAGCTTGTTCCATTGGTTTTGGAATAGCGTCATAAGTGCGCGTAGCTCAGCTGGATAGAGCGTCTGACTACGGATCAGAAGGTCGCGTGTTCGAATCATGTCGCGCACAGTCAGAACTCCCAAAGGTTTTGCCCATGGGAGTTCTATTTTCCTTCTTTCTTGATAAAAACATTGCCGAAGTGCTTGACAAAGAAACGGCGGCAAAGTATAATAACTTGTGCCTAATGCGGGTGTAGTTCAATGGTAGAACGTCAGCCTTCCAAGCTGAACACGTGAGTTCGATTCTCATCACCCGCTTCTATATGGATCAGTAGCTCAGTTGGATAGAGCAACGGCCTTCTAAGCCGTGGGTCGGGGGTTCGAATCCCTCCTGGTTCATCTGGGAACGGAACAGTTGATTGCTGTTCCGTTTTTTTATATAATTTTATATAAAAAAAATAAGCAACAGCATTTTCCATCACCTAAAAGACTGAGCTATGGACAACAAGGAATAGGTTGCTGTGACAGTGAAACAACAGGTCATATGCATAAGGCCTAGCTACTACAGGTGAGCAAAAAGTGGCTCATTCATCGAACCGATGAGTTGATCGTCTTGAAAGGAGGAACAAGAGATGGTATATGCGTTGATTTTTAGTCCCACGGGAGGCACAGCGAAAGCGGCAGAGGGCCTGCTTTCTGGCTGGGAGGAACCAGTGGAAAAGGTGGATCTATGTCAAAAAAAGGGAAAGGGCATCTCTTTTCGGCCAGAAGATCAGGTGCTATTGGCATCGCCAGTCTATGGGGGCCGCATCCCAGCTGCGGCACTACGCCGTATGGCATCTTTTCAGGGCAATGGAGCGCGGGCGGTATTGCTCTGCGTTTATGGTAATCGGGCCTATGACAATGCTTTGGCAGAGCTGGGAGCGGCAGCTCGCAGGATGGGTCTGCAGCCAGTGGCGGCAGTGACGGCTGTGGCGGAGCATGTGATGGATCGAAGGATCGCCGCTGGCCGTCCGGATGCCGCAGATCAGGAAACGTTGAAGCAGTTTGGCCAAAAGATTTGGGAGAAAATCGTCTCTGGTGATACCAAAGTGCCAGTTTTGCCAGGCAAAGAACCCACGGGATGGGCAAAACCCATGGGTGTTTTGCCAGTGCGGAGCAAAGACTGCGATGGCTGCCAGGCTTGCGAGACGGCTTGTCCAGTGGGGGCTTATCATTTGGCAGCGGCAAATAGGAAGGCATGCCTGAGCTGTCAAAGGTGTGTACAGGTCTGTCCGCAGGGAGCGCTTTCCCTGCCTGGGTGGGCTTCATTGGGCGTACGGGCAGTGCTTTCGCTGACTGCTCGGAAACGGAAGCAGCCGGAACTTTTTTGTAAACCTTAGACTTTTTTGGCATAGGTGCTCGATGAGGAAAAAAGGACGAAAGGTTTTGGCTGGCAAGGCTTGCTCCCATGGGGAAAATGATTTATGATAAAGAGGAAGAATTTGCCGGGCTGCCGGCGAAATCCAAGAGCCATGGGATAAAAGGAGGGGAAGGCACCATGTATCGAGTCGCCAATTTTACGGATAATGACGATGTGAAGGTGATTGATGCCAAAGGCGCTTTTGAAGTGGTAGAATATCAGCGGGATTTAAGCGTTACACCGGGCACAGCCATCATTGCTTATTATAGTGCTGAAATGAAGGTAAGAAAACGGCAGCTGGTATGCCATTTAGACAAATCTCCAGTAACGGTACAGGCAGGGGCAATGCAATGGATGTTAGGAGATGTTAGCGCCACCACCGGCATCAAAGGCGTAGGAGATTTGCTCAGCAAAGCAGTGCGGGGCAAAGCAACAGGAGAATCTGCCATCAAACCGGAATATGTGGGTACGGGAATGATGGTATTAGAGCCTACTTATCGCCATTTGATCTTATTAGATACAGCGCAGTGGGGCGGCAGTGTGGTGTTGGATGACGGTCTATTTTTGGCCTGTGAATCCACGCTGCAGCATAAAGTGGTGATGCGCTCCAATTTATCTTCTGCTGTGGCGGGGGGAGAAGGGCTATTTAATCTAAGTTTAAATGGCAACGGGGTGTTTTGCATTGAATCCGACTGCCCCAAAGAAGAACTGATCGAGATTACACTGGAAAATGATGTGCTCAAGATAGATGGAAATTTTGCCATTGCCTGGAGTAAGAGCCTGGAATTTACCGTAGAACGCTCGGGAAAGAGTTTGTTAGGCTCTGCCGCCTCTGGGGAGGGGTTGGTGAATGTCTATCGAGGCACAGGGAAAGTGTTAATGATGCCTACGGGAAAGATGCCCAACGTATAATCTGTCGATAGTGTAAAGACCGTTTGCTAAAAGAAGCAGCGGTCTTTTTTATTGCCTGGGCAAAACGATTGGTTGGGCTGGAGGGAATATGGTATAATAAAACAGATAGGGGCAATCTGAAAAAAGGAGGAGCCGATGAACCATACAAAATCAAAAGGCCCTAACGCCATCGAGGTGCGAGGGGCAAGAGTGCATAATCTTAAAAATATTGATGTGGATATTCCACTGCATCAGATTGTGGGCATAGCAGGCGTATCTGGGTCGGGCAAATCCTCTTTGGCCTTGGGGGTACTGTATGCAGAAGGCAGCAGAAGGTATTTGGAATCCCTTTCCACCTATACGCGCCGGCGCATGACTCAGGCAGCCAAAGCCGATGTGGATGCGGTGCGGTATGTGCCGGCGGCATTGGCGCTGCATCAGCGGCCAGGTGTGCCGGGAATCCGCAGTACTTTTGGTACGGGCACGGAGCTGCTGAACACCCTCAGGCTGATGTATTCCCGCCTGGCAAGCCATCGCTGCCCCAATGGCCATTATCTGCCGCCTTCTTTAGCAGTGGCGGCAGGGCAGGCGCTCACCTGTCCGGTATGCGGGGCAGTGTTTTATGCTCCAGGGGCAGAGGAACTGGCCTTTAACCGCCAAGGCGCCTGTCGCTATTGCGGTGGTACAGGTACAGTACGGACTGTGGACGAGGACGCGTTAGTGCCTGATGAGAGTTTAACCATTGATGAAGGGGCAGTGGCACCGTGGAAGACGCTGATGTGGTCACTGATGACGGATGTGTGCCGCGAGATGGGGGTGCGTACCGATGTGCCGTTTCGGGAGTTAACAAAAAAAGAAAAAGAAATCGTCTATCATGGCCCCGCAGAAAAGAAACATATTTTATACCACTCTAAAACAACAAACCAGGCCGCAGAAATGGATTTTACCTATTATAATGCGGTATATACGGTGGAAAATGCCCTTTCTAAAGTGAAAGATGAGAAAGGCATGAAGCGGGTGGAGAAGTTTTTAAAGGAGGAAGTTTGTCCTCATTGTGACGGAAGCCGTTTATCCGAAGAGGCTAGGGCGCCGCGTTTAAGAGGGATTTCTTTGGATCAAGCCTGCCGGATGACCTTGACAGAAGCTATGGATTGGGTTGAAAAAACGCCAGAGGACTTGCCGGAGGAGATACGGCCTATGGCAAAGAGTATTTGCGCCTCATTCCTAACGGTAGGGCAGCGCCTGATGGAACTGGGGCTTGGTTATTTGAGCCTCGATCGGGCCTCTGCCACCCTTTCTACTGGGGAGCGGCAGCGTATGCAACTGGCTCGGGCGGTGCGAAACCGAACCACAGGCGTACTCTATGTGCTAGATGAACCTTCCATCGGCCTTCATCCTGTGAATATTTTGGGCTTGACATCTGTGATGGATGACTTGGTGGCTGATGGCAACAGCGTTCTTTTGGTGGATCATGATACGCAAATCCTTTCCCACGCAGATTGGATCATTGAGATGGGACCGGAGGCAGGCCGAAAGGGCGGCACTGTGGTGGCGCAAGGTACGGTGGCAGAGATCCAGAAAGAGAAGAAGTCAAACATTGGTCCTTTTTTATCCGAACAAGCCCAAACCCTGGTGCGCCAGCGAGCGAAAAAAGAAGCGATATTTGACCGGGGTGCGATCCATTTGTCCACCGGCCCCATCCATACGGTGCATCCATTAGAGGTAGATTTTCCCATTGGACGGTTGACTGTGGTAACGGGCGTATCAGGGTCGGGCAAGACAACGATGGTGCTGGAAAGTTTGGTGCCTGCTTTGACCCAACACTTTGCGGGAAAACAGCTGCCTGCCCATGTGCGGGCCATTTCTGCACCGCTTTTACATCAAGTAAAGCTGATGGACGCCACCCCCATTGGCATCAATGTCCGCTCCACAGTGGCTACCTATGCAGGCGTGCATGATGAGCTGCGCAAGATTTTTGCCCGGTCGCCTGAGGCGAAGGAACGGGGCTGGAAGGCTGGTGACTTTTCTTATAATACCGGCGCACTGCGCTGTCCTGTTTGTGATGGCACGGGTGTTATCAATTTGGATGTGCAATTTTTGCCGGATGTGGAAATTCCCTGCCCTTCTTGTCATGGCTCCCGATATAGTGTGCAGGCCAGGCAGATCCATGCAGTCACCAAGGATGGACGCTCCCTTAGTTTGCCGGAGCTGATGGATATGGATATCCAGGACGCCCGTCAGGCCTGCAGCAGTTGGAAAAGTGTTGCCCAGCGCCTGATGGTACTGGAGCAGCTGGGGCTAGGGTATCTTACCTTAGGGGAGGATACACCGGGTCTTTCCGGTGGAGAAGCCCAGCGGCTGAAGCTGGCCAGTGAGATGGGCCGGGGGCAGGAAGATACGGTGTTTCTATTTGATGAACCCACCATTGGGCTGCATCCGCTGAATGTACAAAGCTTATTGGGTGTCTTTCAGACCTTGCTGGATTTAGGCGCCACTGTGATTGTGATAGAGCATGATCTGGATGTGATACGCAATGCAGACTATTTAATCGATTTAGGCCCTGGCGGCGGACAGGAAGGGGGACGCATTGTTGCCCGTGGTCAGGCAGAAGATTTGGCGGCATCACCGGAAAGTCAGACGGGCCGCTTTTTGCGCTAGGAGAGGGGTTTGGCGGCAGTATCGCTAACAGATAAGATGATAAATAGAATAGAGAAGAGAAAGAAGGCAGTTTATGCAAAAGAGAAGGCAGTTCCACCGGGTTTGGCGTGGCCTATGGTATATGGTGGGCTTGGTGGTGTTAGCCTTTGGCATCACAATGAATACGAAAACGGGGCTGGGCATTTCTCCCATTGTTTCGGTTGCATATGCAGTATCACAGGTGGGAGGATGGAATTTTGGGGATATGACCTTTGGCCTTTATGCCATTTTTGTGGCAGTGCAGCTGGTTCTTCATGGCAGATCGGATTTGCCAGCAGAGGAAAAGAAAAAACGTTTGGGGCTGGATGTGCTTCAGATGCCTTTTAGCCTATTGTTTACTCGGGCGATGAACGTATTTTTGCTGGTATTGCCAGATGTGTCCCAAAGCCCAGCATCTATCCGGGCGTTGGCGCTGCTTTCCGCTATTGCGGCTACGGGAATTGGCGCTGCAATGTCGCTGGATATGCATTTGGTGCCAAACCCTGGGGATGGCATTGTGCAGACCCTCAGTGATACGCTGCGAAAACCATTGGGTCTGGTGAAAAATGGGTTTGACGCCGGGAATATTGCTTTGGCGTTGGTATTGGCACTGTGGCGGCAGTGTTGGGGGTAGGACGGTTTTTGGCCTTATTTCAACAACTTTTTTCTGGTGCGCTATTGCAAGCAGCGGGATTAAAAGAGAAAGGAGAGAGCCATTGAAGTTTTTTCATCTTTCGGATCTTCATTTGGGGGTAAAACTGCTCAGAAGAGATTTGCTGGCGGATCAGGCATATGTGCTGGAGCAGGTGATATCACTGGCGCAGGCACGAAAGCCAGATGCCGTGGTGATTGCGGGGGATATTTATGATAAGGCGGTGCCTCCGGCGGAAGCGGTGGCGCTTTTTGATTGGTTTTTAACTGCTTTACGGGAAAAAATACCCCAGTGCAGCATCATGATCATCAGCGGAAATCACGACTCTGCCCCAAGGCTAAATTGTTTTCGCAGTGTTTTGGACAGGGAAAAAGTCTATATGATTGGACTGCCGCCGCAGCGACCTGGAGAAAAAATAGCCAACGTTTGTTTGAAGGATTCCTGGGGGATGGTGGTGTTTCATTTGCTGCCATTTATTCGACCAGCCATGGTGCGCCAAGCAGTGCTGGAGGAGGGAGAAGAAGGCCCTTTGTCCTATGAACAGACACTTAGGAGACTTTTGGCGCAAGAACAGTTGGATCCAGCGGCCCGCCATGTATTGGTGAGCCACCAATTTTATTTGCCTGCGGGCAAGAGCGCAAAAGAGATAGAACGGATGGATTCTGAGATACAAATGGTGGGAAATATCGATGCGGTGCCGGCGGAGTTACTGGCGCCCTTTGATTATGCGGCCTTGGGGCATATCCATAAGCCCATGACGGTGGGAGAAAAACGGTTTCGCTATTGCGGTACACCTTTGGCGGTTTCCGTTAGTGAAGCAGGCCAACAAAAAGCAGTGCTGGAGGTGGAGCTAAGAGAAAAAGGCAATATAACGGTGACGCCGCTGACCTTAACACCGCTGCGGCCGGTGCAGATACTTCGGGGAAGCCTGGAAGAAGTGCTGTGCCAAAGCTGTGAAGCATACGTTTCGGTGGTGCTGACAGATCCGGAGGATTTAGAAGTGATGGATTTACAGCAGCGGCTGCGGGCTGCCTTTCCTTATTTATTGGAGATCCGGCGGGAAGGCGAAAAACGGCGGCTCATGCAAGAAGAAGCACCATTACAGGAACAGTTAAGCCCCTTATCATTATGCCGGCAGTTTTTAGGAGAATTAACCTGGCAGGAGGAGCGACTATTAGCGGATGTGATTCATACGGTGGAGGAAGGAGAACAGAAGTGAGACCGATTTCGCTGACAATGGAGGCGTTTGGCTCTTATGGCGCCCGCACGACCATTCGATTTGATGGTCTGACGCAGAACCTATTTTTAATCACTGGGGATACCGGGTCG
Source organism: Candidatus Neoanaerotignum galli (assembly GCA_904381335.1). Classification (GTDB taxonomy): domain Bacteria; phylum Bacillota; class Clostridia; order Lachnospirales; family Anaerotignaceae; genus Neoanaerotignum; species Neoanaerotignum galli. The sequence continues at coordinate 39,245 of CAJFIN010000004.1, forward strand.
GGCAAAAGTACACTCTTTGACGCCATTGTGTTTGCCCTTTACGGAGAGGCCAGTTCTATGGTAAATAAAAAGGACGGGGCCCAGCTGCAAAGCCAGTTTGCACCGCTGGAAACGGAGCCTTATGTGGAGCTGGTATTTCGTCAAGGACGGGATTGTTACACAGTGCGCCGCTCTCCTCGCCATCAGCGGCCGCTGAAACGAGGCAAGGGCACAAAAGACACGGCAGAAACCGTAAGCCTGCTGATGCCGGATGGCACAGTGTATCCGCCCAAGGAGACAGATCGCAAGATAGAAGAAATTGTGGGATTGACGAAGCATCAGTTTATGCAGGTAGCCATGATTGCCCAGGGAGAGTTTATGACCTTGCTGCGGGCCAAAAGTGATGAAAAAAAGGTGATTTTCCGGAAACTTTTTCATACCGAGCGGTATCCGGCCATTGTAGAGGAATTAAACCGCCGCCGGAAAGAAAAAGAAAAGGAAACAGCCGTGTTATTGACAGCCTGTCAAACGGAGACGGCGCATCTAATCTTGCCGGCAGAAGATCCGCAAAGGGAGGCTTTGGCGGCGGTGCTGGAGCGGCTGGTTGGACCAGAAGGAAATATCACGGATGTGGAGGCTTTGTTGGAACTGTTGCCAGGATTAATCCAACGGACAAAAGAGAGTGCGAAAGAAGCCAGGCAGCAATGTGAAATGGCGGCCCAGCGGCGGGATATGGCCTTTGCTCAATGGACACAGGCGGCTCAGCTGACATCACTTTATGAGCAAAAGGACAAGGCGGAGGCGGAACTAACTGCTTTACAGGCACAAGAAGAAGAGCAGAAGGAGAAAGAATCCTTGGCAGAGCGGATCACCCGCGCCTATGGGCTGCAGGATTTGTGGCAGCGATGGGAAGAAAGCCGGAACCGACAGACAGAAATGGCCAATGCCCAGGCGGCTTTGACAGCTGGTCTGCCGGAAAAGCAGGAAGCTTTGCACCGCGCGGAAGAAGCATCACATCAGGCCAAAGCGGCCCAGGAGGCGGCGCTGAGGGTTTGGAGCCAAACAGAAGAACGTGTAGGTCGTGCCAAACAGATTTTTGCGCAGATCCAAGAAGGACAAGCGGTTTTGGATCAGAAAGAAAAAGCAGCACAGCAGGCGCAGGAAGCATCAAAAGCGCTCAGGGAAAGTTTAGACCGGCTAATTGCCAAGGAGGAAAAGGCAAAACAGGCAGCAGAAGGACTGGGTGATGCTGAGGCAGCGCTGGTCCATTGGCAAAGAGAGGAGGAAAAGCTTCAGGCGCTTTGGCAAGAAGGATTAGAAGCAAAAGCGGCACAGCAGGAAGCGGAAAAGTGGCATCGTCAGGCGCAGCAAGATCAGCAAGCCTATTTGACGGCTCGCCATGACTATCAACAACAGGCGGAAAAAGCAGCAGGGCTTCGGATGGCTTTTTTGGATGGACAGGCAGGACTATTGGCGCAGACATTAAAAGATGGACAGGCCTGTCCGGTGTGTGGATCTATATGTCATCCATCGCCCTGTCCTATGCCGGAAGGCCCTGTGCTAGACCGCGATAAATTGGAGGCGGAGGAGCAATCTGCGGCTGTTTTACGCACAACCCAAGAACAGGCGGCTGCCCAAGCACAAACCAGCCGGCAAATGCAAGAGGACAAGCAGGCGCAGGCTAGGCAGCATCGTACTTCTTTGGAGGAAAAATTGCAAAGCATTGGCATTGATGCACAGCGAGAAAAGCATTTTGAAGTGCTGTTTGCCATGCTGCAGAAAAGTATGGAACAAACCAATGCAAGAAAAAAAGAGGCCCAGGCGCAGGCAGATCTGGCCCATCGGGCAAAGGACGCCCTGGCAGAATATGCCCGGCGCAAAGAGGAGAGATCCGCCCGTTTGGCTGAACAGGAAGGGCTAGTGCAACAGGCAAATCTAGCGCTTCAATCAGAAAAGGCAGTATTAGAGAGCCGAAAAAACAGTCTGGAATTTGCTTCTTTGCCAGAAGCAGAAGCGTTGCTTCGTGCGGCCAAAGCAAAAAAAAGACAGAAAGAGGAACAAAAAAATCAGGCAGAACAGGCCCAGCACCAAGCATCAGCATCTTTGGAGGCCGATCGGGCGCTGCTGAACCGATATCATCAGGAGCTGCCTATTTTAATAGAAGAAACCATTGCCAGGCAGAATGTATATGAAAAAGCTGTGTCCGATATGGGGTTGGATGAGCAGGCATGGCGGGTGCTTACAAAGACATATGCGCGGGATTTGCCGGAACACCTTCGCCGGGAAGGGGAAGAACATCGCACCCGGCAAGCGGCAGCCCAGCAGTCTTTGGCCGTAGCCCAAGAGGCCATTGGGCAGGCAAAGCGGCCAGTGATGGAGCAACTATTGGCGGAAAAAGAGGAAACGCAGGAAAACTGGCAGGTGCGGCAAAAAGAAGAGGCCTTGCGACAGGAAGAAGCAGCATCGGCAAAACGACTTCAAGAGGTGTTGGAGGTGAAAATGGCGGCCCGCAGCGCCCTAGTGGCGGAACATGCCCGGCTGGACCGGCTCTGCCGGGCATTAAGCGGCAATGTCACCGGCGGAAGGATGGATTTAGAAACATATGTGCAGCGGTATTACCTAAGCCGCATTTTACATGGAGCAAATCTTCGCTTTCGGGAAATGAGTAGCGGTCAATTTGAGCTGCGGATGGTGGAACTGAATCGAGCTGGTGAAGGGAAAAACCGCGGCCTGGATTTGATGGTTTATTCTGCTGTGACAGGAAAAGAACGGGAAATTGGCACCTTGTCTGGCGGAGAATCTTTCCTGGCAGCCTTGGCCTTGGCCTTAGGCATGGCAGATCAGATCCAACAGGGGGCCAGCGCCATAGATTTGGGGATGATGTTTATTGACGAAGGGTTTGGCTCCTTGGATGACCAAGCCCGTGCGCAAGCAGTGCGCGTGCTTCAGGAAATGGCTGGGGGTGAAAAACTGGTGGGGATTATTTCGCATGTGACAGAGCTGAAACAGCAGATTGAATGTCAGTTATGCGTGACCAAGGATGAAGGAGGAAGCCACGCCCGATGGGAGATGGGGTAAAAAAGATGCTGACCCGTAATGAGATAAAGAGCATTGCTATGGTAACGATGACACTGAACCATTTTGCCATCCTCTTTTTACCCATGGGCCTGTGGCGCACCATACTGGTGAATATGGGCTACTTTACTGCCCCTGTTATGTGTTTTTTCCTGGTGGAGGGGGTAGCGAAGACAAGCTCCGTTAAACGATATGCCGGACGACTGGCTTTTTTTGCAGCAGCCTCACAGCTGCCTTTTTGCTTGGCGTTTTCCCCTGGGCCATTCGTGTTTGTGGGCATGAATATGATTTTCACCTTATTTTGCTGCGTATTGCTGTTGTTGGTCAGACAGGCGCCATGGCCGCCGTTGGGCAAGGCATTATTGGGGGCGGGTATTGTTTGCCTGACCGCAGAGAGCGATTGGGCCTTTGTGGCACCGGCATATACGCTTTGTTTTGCGTGGGCTGGACGGGAGAAAAAGAAACAGGCCATGGCATTTTTTGTAGGCACAGCGTTGTTTTTCCTCCTTCAGTGGGTGAGTTCTGATGGGCATGTGGTTTCTGCCTTGGGGGCGGTGGTCGCTCCATTTGTGGCGGCATGGATGCTGGTATGTTGGTATACGGGTAAGAAATCGCGCCAACCAAACCGTGATGGCCGTTGGGGCTTTTATCTTTATTATCCTTTGCATTTACTAGGGCTAGCCTTGGCTGCCCGCCTAGTTTGATCAGGAAATGGGGAGAAAGGCTTGCCCTTTTTTGCCGTTACTGCTATACTCAAAAGATGTTGGAAAAACAAAAGCATCTCCAGGATTGAAGGAGGAACCCATGAAAGAAGAACAGAAATATTATGATATTGAAATCTGCGGCGTAAAACGGAAACTACCTTTTGTGAAGATTAAGCCGGGCTTGGCTTTGGCCAGCTTTGTGATGCTATCGGATACAGAGCTGATTAGCGCTGTGGCGCCGGCGTTGGTGGAACGGCTGCCAAAAGAAGTGGATTACCTTATGACAGCAGAGGCCAAGGGGATGTGTCTGACCCATGAGATGAGCCGGTTGATGGGCATGAAGGAATTTATTGTGGCTAGAAAGAGCAGAAAGCCCTATATGCTCAACCCCGTGGGAGTGACGCTGCATTCAGTGACAACCCAATCGGAGCAAACGTTATATTTGGATGGGGCCGATGCGGAAAAAATCCGTGGGAAACGAGTGGCACTGGTGGATGATGTGATCGCCACGGGAGAATCGGTGCGGGCCATTGAGGAGCTGGCGAAAAAGGCTGGTGCACAGGTGGTGGCCAAAGCTGCTGTACTGGCGGAATTGGAAACAGCCAGCCGCCCAGATGTGATTTTTTTGAAGGAGCATTATGTGTTTCGCCCGATGCCTGATGGGACGTTTGAGCCCATCTGGACGATGGCAGAGTATGAAAAACAGATTCAGTGATCCGCAGAAGAAACTGCAGCAGCAAAGGAAAGAATAGGTGGGTTGTTTTTTCAGCCCTAGTCCCACAAGGAGATATTGCCAAATGGTGGGGAAAAGGTTCGACCCTTGACGTTAGGACAGATTTGATAAACCGGGAGGGCAAATGGCGGCAAAAAGTGACGGAGAACCTTGCTATGGGACATAGAAGGGAAGAAGCAAGATGCAGGAGAAGCAAAGGTTTTTGGCCTGTGAGCGAAATTGGGTTTATTTTACGTTGATATGGGTGGCAGGGTTTTGGGGCGCTTACACTTACTTACTGCGCGGCAATGTGTTTTGCAATGCGCAGACGGGCAATGTGGTGCTGATGGGAATGGCTTTAGGGTCTGGACATTGGCTGGAGGGGCTCTACTATGTGATTCCGATTTCAGCGTATTTGTTGGGCGCCTTTGTATCAGAACTGGCGCCAAACCCAGTCAAACATCATCTTTCCATGCGGTAGGACACACTGCTGATGGGAATTGAGATGGCAATGGTGCTGTTCTTAGGGGCATTACCAGAAACGGCTCCCGTGCAGATTGCGCAGGTGGGGATCAATTTTGTGGCTTCAATGCAGTATAATACCTTTCGTCAGGCGGAGGGGGTGCCGATGGCGACCACGTTTGCCACAAACCATATCCGTCAGATTGGTATTGGTCTTGCCAAGGAGTTTCATCATCGCCATGATGGGGACAAGAGCCATCGGCTAAAGCTGAAGAAACATGCCAAGATGCTGCTCTTTTTTAGTCTTGGAGCCGTGGTTGGGACGGTGTTTTGCCATTTGATGCTAGGCCGGGCCATTTGGCTAACGATGCTTCCCTTAGGCGTAGTATTCGGCACACTGCTGCATGCAGATCACACCACAGAACGGGCTCTTGTGGAACAAAAACCGGCAGGACATTAAGGAGGAAGGAAAAAGCGGCAGTGAAAAGCCGCTTTTCTGTTTTGCCTAATTGTAAACTAAAAAATAAAATTTAGTTGACAAATGAGGCGAGATACGGTATCGTATCCAAAGAAGAATCTCACGGGAAATTTCAATGGTGAAAGGAGAAACCCATGCGACCCCATCACTTACTTTGTATTCAACTATTTCAAGGCAGAGGATACGATCCGGCTTTTACTGCTCACATGACAAGCTTGGTAGAAATGCTGCAGGGCTATCCGGAGACGCCGGTGCATCTGAGGATAGGGTGCGACAAGCTATGTGGCCATTGTCCACACCGGCGTGGCGATTGCTGTAAGAATGAAGAAAAAGTGAAATGGATGGATGAAATGACCCTTCGGGCGCTAAGCAGTAGATCAGGAACATGGATGGATTTGGCATCGCAGGCAAGAGAGCAGGTGCTAGGCAATAGAGAGAGATTTTTGGCCATTTGCGGCCCATGTGAATGGTTTTCTCTCTGCAAGGAAGAAGTGAAAAAGGAGATGACAAAATGAAGGATGGTCAACAGACAAAATCCTTGGCACAAATGGCTTTGGGAGCAGCCCTGATAGCCGTATGCTCTTGGATCAGCATCCCCACAACAGTGCCGTTTACCATGCAGACTTTCGGCGTGTGTTTCGTGCTGCTTCTTTTGGGAGGGCGCAAGGGCACTGGCAGCATAGGAGTTTATATCTTGTTAGGAGCGGTGGGATTGCCGGTTTTTTCCCAATTTACGGGCGGATTAGGAGTACTTTTCGGTAATACCGGGGGATATATTGTGGGGTTTTTGTTGATTGGGTTAATCACCTGGGCGGCAGAGCGGCTGGGTGCTAGGAAAACCTGGCAGAAGATGGTGGCTTTATTGGTGGGCCTGGTGGGACTCTATCTTTTTGGCACAGTATGGTTTTTGTGGATCAGTACCCAAGGGGGATCGCCGGTGGGTTTTCAGGCTGCGTTAGGCATGTGTGTGCTACCTTTTGTGCCGTTTGATATAGCAAAATTCATTTTAGCGGCAGTACTTTGCCGGCGGATTCGTCCCCATCTATCTGTTTAAAAGAGAGAGACGAAAGGTAGGTCAAGGTTTGTTGTTTCAGAAGAGAAAAGCGGCAAAAGAGTAGGAACCATAGTGGAAAAATAAGGAAAAGCAGATGAAACCACCGTTAAAGCAAAAGCAGAAACGATAGCCAGATAAGAGGTATGGCGGTGGTATCCAGGGCAAACTGACGTTGGGCCGATACGGAGGGTATAGAGGAAAAATGACAGACAAAAAGAGCCTTTTCTGGGCTCTTTTTTTCCATAAAAACTGATGGACTTTGGGAAAGATGTCTAGTAATGAAACAGAAGCAAAGATACGGTTTTATGATCATGTCATTGCGATTGATTGGCGTAAAGCAGCAAGGCAGAATAAAGGCTCATAGATGAAATAACAAATCCATCTGCCTGCGTGCCCAATATGCTGAAAAGAAGAGAAGATTTTTGGTTCAAGTCAAATATATTTAGCGATGATGCTTGCTTTTTCTTTTACTTATTTTCTCGTTCCATTTAGCAATCCATAACTCCTCCCAACGGTCCCCATAGCGCAGCGCCGCCAGAAAAAGAATGATGCCGCCGATGATCAGAGGCACAAGCACATACCAGGGCAGAGAAAAAGCCTGGCTGCCCAAGGCAGAAGAAATTAACATTCCCCAAGGACGGCTTAACACCATCAGTATAAAAAAACGCCGGGTGCGGATGGTGGTTAGGCCAGCTAAAATACAGATCACATCATCGGGGAAGAAGGGGAAAAGAAAGATGAAAAATAACACCACATCTTGTTTGCGGCGCAATAGATCCAAATAGCGGCTGGAAACTTTTTCCCCTGCCCATTTTGCAGCCCGCTGTGCGCCTAGCTTGCGGGAAAGGGCGAAAAGCGTCATCGACCCGGCAATAATGGCCAGGGCAGACAGTAAAAATCCGCCCCAAAACCCAAAAAGCATCCCGCCAGCTAAAGCAGTGATATTGCTGGGAATGGGAGCTAATACCACCGATAAATACTGAATTAGAAAAAAGGCAATATGAGAATAGGGCGCAAAGGCCTCTACATAAGCTTTCATTGCTTCTAAAGAACCAATGGCGGCAAAAAAACCTGTCCGCCAGAGTAATATCAGCACTGCTAGTACAACCAGTAGCAAAATAATCCAAATTCGCTTTTGTTTCATGATCTGCCTTCTTTCTCTGATGTCGCTATGAAAGAGTCAAAGATGCTGTTTCATTCCAATAGTATGGCCTTTGCTTTTGCATATTTTTCTCTCCTGGCTGCCCACGATGGATCTTCGTTTTGGCCTGCCATGCGGGAAATATCCATGTTATGAGCCAAATCGGCCAATTTTACTTTTCGCGCTATGGGATTTGGTTTTAGGCGGCTGATGTAGTCAAAATAATCTTCTCCCTTTTTTCGAGTCAGTGCTTCCACCGCATCCACCACCGCAGAAGGAAATTGGGTGCGTAGCTGCTTTGCCGTGATAGGCGTATCTTCTAGGACATCGTGAAGAAGAGCAGTACAACAGGCCAGTTCTTCTGTCATCTGTTCTGCTAAATGATAGGGATGGAAGATATAGGGCACACCTGCGCGATCACATTGGCCCGAATGGGCTTGATAGGCGAAACGAAGCGCCTGGTTTACTAGTGTTGTATAAATCATAGGAGCCTCTTTTTTGGAAAGACATACCGCATTAAGAAAAGAAACCGGAAATCCAAAGGAAAAACAAGGTAAATCCACCGACCAGTATCCCCTGGGCGAGGATACTATGGCGGTCCACCCAAAAGACCCATTTCAAGAAATAAAAAACCACTTTGCCACCCCATCCTAATTGACGCAGAGCTGCTGTTTTTTGTGGTGAACGGAGCACCTTATGGGCTTCATCGGCCAAAGAATCCACCTCAAAAAGTGTGCTGAGTACTTGGGCGCCATCAGATTGGGGAAAGGGCAGCAGATTATATGGGCAGAAAAACAGGCTGATCCAACCTGCTGTCCAGAATGCATCTTCCCAAGGGGGATAAAAAGAGAGCAGCCAGTAATATACACCGCTCAAAATCCAGTTGGCCAGCGGGCCAGCCAGTAACATCCGTATCTTGTCCCATTTTTGTTCCGGGGCCCAATACCCATCGGCCACGTATAAACCTAAGGGAAACGGGCCGAAAAAATAAGCGCCGATTTCTCGGATGGGGAGGCCGGCAGCGATAATCCCAACCATATGTCCGATTTCATGAAATATGGCGGATAAGAATACGAGAAAGAAAAAAGGAAGCAGGGGAAACGCGCCTTCTAGGGGCGTTTGATACTGAAAGGCAAGGACCATGCCCCAACAGACGAGCACAAGGGCTGCCAAAGGCCATAGCCGTATCAAAACTGTGCAAAGAGGCCGTAAACATTTGCATCGGCGGCCGATCCGAATGACTTCCAAATACCACATAGCGCCTTCTCGCTCGATTCTGCCGGTGCGCAGCACCCCAGAGCGCACAAGGAAATGGAGCCATTGCTGCACATCGGGATCTTTTGGGCAGCAATAATGAAACCGAAGCCAGCCATCTCCCGCATCAATGGCGGCATCCAGTTCTTGGTACAGCCAAAATGGAATTTCAATGGGAGTGTCGGTTTGATCACATATATAATAAACAGATTGACCTACTTCTTCTTCCCATAGGCCAAGTTCCCGGCCGTTTCGCAGGATCCAATGCTTCATATCTCACCATCCAGACAAAATGAAACAATAAAAAAACCGCAGGATATCACCCCTGCGGCAGTATCATGCGGGTAGTGGGGGTCGAACCCACACGTCTAAAGACACAGGAACCTAAATCCTGCGCGTCTGCCAATTCCGCCATACCCGCGTTTTCTGTTTCCCCTTGAAAGGGGAGGATGCCGCACGAAAGGATACTGTGAAAAACGAAATTGCGGCGAGACTTTCTAAAATAGCTGCCATCAGCGGCTATTTTCGCCCCAACAAAACTGCAGGGTGCGAACCAGTATCGAATTTGATTATACCCCAGTTTTTTTTATTTGTCAATCTCAGGCGCTGGGCATCCTTCCAGGGTTTGCCAAAGTCCCTGGCAGCCGGTTAAAATTTCTTCATAAGCCCGGTCAAATTCACGGGTATACCAAGGGTCGTCCACATCTTTTTCCTGTCCAGCAAAAGTCATCAGACGATGGATTTTCCCTTTGGGGTCCCCGCCAGCAATGCGGGTCATATTGCGAATATTTGCTTGGTCCATGCCGATGAGTAAGTCATAGGCGTCATAGTCTGCCTTTGTCATCTGACGCGCTGTTTTGCCTTGCCAAGAAAGACCGTGCCGTTCTAAGACTTTTCGCACGGGTGGATAGATGGGGTTTCCCAGTTCCTCCTGGCTGGTGGCAGCAGATGAGATGAGGTATTGGTTTTCTTTGCCCGCTTTTTTACATAGAGCGCGGAATAGAATCTCTCCCATGGGGGAACGGCAGATATTGCCGTGGCAGATGAATAGTATTTTAATCATGTTCGCATTTCTCCTTATATGTTGGTTTTTCCTTGATTTTACGGGTTTTCCCGCATTTCCTCATTTTAGAGGGACTTGCATATTTTGGCATATGTCAGCAGGTTTTTCCTCTGAAAAGTTGTAAAATAGGTTGTAAAACTTCCCCTATTTTACAACTTTACAACTCACCTAACTACATATCTTTTTCATCTCTTTTTGAATGTCTTCAAAGCCTATATGCGTATAAGTGTTCAATGTCACGCCGATGTCCGAGTGCCCCATAATCTTCTGCAACGTCTTAGGGTTCATGCCCGACTTTGCCATATTGGAGCAAAATGTATGACGGCAGACATGAGGCGTCACTTTTGGCATTTCGGCTTTGTAAATTTTATTATATTTCTCACAGATATGCTGGAAATACTTTTCCCAGTGCAGGGCAACCATTGGCATATCATTTTTGTCCAGATACAGAAAGCCGACTTTCCCGTCTATCATGGGTTCTGTCTTTGGTTTTTTGCGGTTCTCAATGATTTTGCGGAAACACTTTTTCACCTCGTCTGTCATGGGTACAAGCCTTGTACCGCACTCGGTTTTCGTCTCCTCTATGATATACTCCATATTCCGTTTCCGTTGTAACTGATGATTGACGCTGATAACCCCGTTTTTCAAATCAATATCCGCAATCGTCAGCCCTACAAATTCAGAAATCCGAAGTCCTGTCTTAAAAAGGATATAAATACCTTCATAGTATCTGGAAAAGTGTTTATCCTCTTTTACGAATTTCAGAAATGCCCGTTCCTGCTTTCTGGTAAGGGCTTCTCTTGTCACACTGTCATTGACAACCACTGTGG
>CAJFIN010000005.1 GCA_904381335.1 Candidatus Neoanaerotignum galli
CAGGCGAAAAGCTCCTGTAAGCTCATTTTCACCAATTTGGTTTCCACTTTATCCATCTTATTAAAAATGGCATCGCTGATAAAATGGGCGACCAAAAGATAAAATAAAAATCCAAGTATAATGCCTACGGCTGCCGGCATATATCCCGGCAAAGCCGTCCAAATTTCTCCATTTGCTTCGATGACTGCCGCTGCAATAAAATAAACGGCTGCACCAAAGGCGATGCTAATACTCAGTTCCAATAACTTTTTTAGCACAGCCCGATCCTCCTGTTCCATTTTCCAAAAAAAACCTGTCTTTGTTTATTGTATCAACGGAACAGCATTTTGGCAAGATAATCTTCTGCTTTTTCTCTTTCCATCTGGGCAGAAAAAGCAATCTCACTGGCTAAAATTTGTTTTGCATTATGGAACATTTTCTTTTCTGCGCTAGAAAGGCCTCTCTCCCGTTCCCGCAGCGCCAAACTCCTGGCCACTTCTGCCACACCGTCTAAGCGGCCGGAACGGATCTTTTCCAAATTTTCTTTATAGCGTAAATTCCAGTTGGCCTGCACTTTCACCGCCTGATGAACGGTTTGTTCAATGGTCTTTTCAATGGTTTCCATGCTGCTGATGGGCCGCAGTCCAATGCGGTCTGTTTTTCCTGCCGCCACTTTTATTTTCAAATTCCCATTGGGAATTCGGATAATATAATGGCAGTTTTCCACGGTATGATCCTCTGCTTGCTCGATCTCATCAATGATCCCGGCTCCATACATGGGATATACGATTTTGTCTCCGACTTCAAACACTTTTCACACCTTCTTTTCTCTTCTTCGCGCCGGTTCACTGCTTTATTATATCACAAGCATTGACAGAAAGCAAACAAATTATTTTATCAGTATCTTCTTTCACTGTCAATAGATTTTGACAGAAATTTTCATTTCTTTTTCGCCCAATGGCATTAAAATTCCACAAAAAAAGGACGGGCTAAAACACCCGTCCCAACAAAAACTTTCTTATTCCAACACCGGCAGTAAAGCGTCATTTTCATCAAAATGCAGCGTAAACGGACCAGAAATCACCTCAATCCCAGGCCGATCCTTTAATTCTTCATATACTGCCTCCGAAACAGCTAATTCTTCCAGCGCATTGGTATTTTTGATATATGCCATGCGGCAAGTAGATGGTTCTGTCACACAAGCCGCTCTCAGCGCCACTTCCACTGCTTCTTTATCATTCCGCGCCACACAGGGGATCTTCGCTTGATGCAAGCACAGGCTAGTGGTGCCCGTCAGTGCCGTGGCATCAATTTGGATCTTATCAAAAGCCCGCCGGGTAATCAGATCTACCACGCCCAGGCCCATGGCATTGCCATGGGATTCCTCAGTAAAATCCAACACAGTGACAATACGGATCTTTGGTTTTTCCGGCTCTTTTTGACCGGTAATGCAGATACGGCCCACCACTTTGGTATCCACACAAGTGCCGGAGATATTTTTGCCTGCCTCCTGCACCAGTAATACATCCAAATCATCCATGGGCAACCGTACAGTTTCTTCTTTTACCTTTGCCAACAGTGCCGCTTCTTCTTCTTCCAGTATCTCAGGCAGGAAAGGCACAATCCGGCTGGTCTCATGTTTCCAGTTTTCTGTGATGGCAATGGCAAATGCCACCGGTATCTTTTCCAGCAGCATATGAGCCGCATCGCGTATTGCATCGCCATATCCAATGGACAAGGCTTTTGCATGAACCATCTGCGCCCCCATTGGGTTACCAATACCAATTGCCAGTAATTTCAAAATACCGCTTTCGGTCCGATCTTCAAAATCCGTATGAGGCTTAATGCGGTTCATCAAAATGACCCGGTCAAAAGAAAAAGCCAACGGATTGCCATATACTTTTGCTCCATGGGGCGTGGTGCCCAATTCCAGCGCCTCGGCGCTGCACTGAATGGCTGCACCTACGGTTGATTCTGTAATGCCCAGGGAGGCCAGCATTTCCCGTTGACCTTCCGCATTGCCATTGCCGTGGCTGCCCATAGCGCCAAATACCGTTGGTATGCCGCCCATCCGTTTTACATTAGCCACCACTTCTTTAACAATGGTATCCATATGGCTAATGCCACGGCTGCCCACAGCAATGCCCACAGTTTTTCCTTTTAAATCCGCAGCCCGATCGCCTACTTGGTCAAACGCCGCTGCCACAGCCGCCGGAATATCCTCCAGCACCACGGCGGGCATATGTTGTTTTATCTTCCAAAATTTCATTTCTTCCATGCGTTCTTTCCCGCCTTTCTCAGGTTAACACCGGCGAAATGCGGTAGAGAGAAAATTCGCGGTGTCCCAATGTCTCTGCCGCAGACTCCGCTCCTTCTGCTGTTTTGCACACCATCTCAAAAATCTGTTGCCCCGCCTGATCCACAGACAAATCGCCTGTTAAAATACCAGAAAGATCCAGATCAAAATTTTCTTTCATCCGTTCATAAATTGTGCCGTTCGCCGTCAGTTTTAATACTGGCGCAGCTGCAAAGCCCATGGGCGTGCCTCGGCCTGTGGTAAAGAGAATGATCTGTGCCCCGGCAGCAGACAGGCCCAAGGAACAAGCCAAATCATTCCCCGGTGTATCCACAAAGGTCACCCCTGCCTTTGTGGCAGCGCCACCGAAGGGAACTGCATCCACAATGGGAGCACTGCCAATTTTACAAATGCCGCCCAAAGACTTTTCTTCAATGGTACTCAGACCACCGGCAATATTGCCGGGTGAGGGCTGTGTCCCCCGCAAATCCACTTTCAGATCCAGCGCCGTTTGCTCCATTTTCTGAATCGACTGCACAATAAATTCATACGTTTCTTGACGCTGGCACAAGGGGCGCAGCAGATTTTCTGCCCCCATCAGCTCCGTTGTCTCACCAAAGACCACCTTGCCGCCCGCCGCGCATAATTTTTCCGTAAACACACCCACGGCAGGGTTGGAAGCAATGCCGCTGGAAAAGTCTGATCCCCCACACTCTACGCCAATGGTTAGATGGGAAATCTCTGTTTCTACCCGTTCATCTTTGGCCAACTGTGCCGCAAACTGTTTACAAATTTCAATGCCTTTTTCCACACAGAAGGTAGTGCCTCCCGTCTGCTGCATAATCATGGACGATGTGCGCGTACGATGCTGCCGGATGGCCTGTTCCAATTCTTCTGCATCAATTTCCTCGCATCCCAGGCCAACCACCAGTACTGCACCCACATTAGGATGGCTGCCCATCCGCTCCAAACAATGAAAGGACAACTCCCGGTCAAACCCTAGCTGATCGCAGCCATAGGGATGGGTATACGCATCAGCGATCTCCACCCCCGCGGCGATCTGTTCCGCTAAATGATTGACACAGGCCACCGTAGGAATCACGGCGATCCGGTTTCTAACGCCATATCGCCCATCCTCCCGGGCAAACAACTTCAGCTTCATACCAGATCCCCCCTTCCCCGCAGGCTTTCCATGTTATGGGTATGCACCCAGTCTCCCCGGTGTATTGGGTCCGAACTTTGACCAATCACTTGGCCATACTTTATGATTTTTTCCCCTGCTGCCATCTCCCGTAAGGCGATTTTATGGCCCTGAGGAATGGGAGATCGTGCCGTCAGGCGATCGCAGATCCGGTTTTGCCGGTCAGCAACCTCCACATTCTCCCCCGCCAAAACAGCCTGCAGCGCTGTCGCCACAGTGTCTTTGGCAGAAAGCAAAATTGCTCTTTTCATTTTGGTTCCCCCTGACTATCTAAGCCTATCGTCATACTATGATGCCCACCTCCTCTGGCCCCGGGGAACTGCGCCCCTGGCAGGCCTGAGGTGGACTGGCCCATCATCGCTGCCAAACGATGCGGCCAAGAGATCCGGGGACTTGGCAGGGCGCAGTCTCCGCGTTATCGTCTCGGGCAGCTTTCCACACTGCCCACCCGGTATGCATCAACTGTTCCAAGACCTGTAAGCGTACAACGTTTGTAAGCAAGGACACAACGCTTGGTCGGAACCATCTCGCATATTAGTATATTAACATTCTTTTATACTGCTGTCAACGTTCTTTTCCTGGTTTTTCTGATTCGGTTTGCACAGATGAAACAGTGGTTTTTCCCTTTTTACACTATGGTTTCAGCACAAATATTCTACCCTTTAAAGCAGCATCTTTTTTCTTTGATTGATTTACTTTTACCATAAATCTCTCATCTTCGCTCCATCCTCCCTTCCATGGATCGGGGCAGCACGCTGTGTTCCTTGGCTTTTTCTTTCCTAGAAAAGTATGAGCACCCCCTCCTGCCGTACCGTTCCACCACAAACCAAAGCGGATATCCTCTGACCCTTAGACCGTTTTACCATGCTTAGGGATAAGGTTCTGTTTTGCCCATGTATCCTGAAACATCCATTTTAGTGAGACTGATTCCTTCTTTTTGATTTCTGTCATCGGCATTGCCTTTACGTTCCATTTTTGATGAAGCTTGAGTGTTGTTTTATTTTGTAAAAAGGGTGGAAATTTGCCCTATGCCATAACACTATTTTCTGGATACAAAAAAGGACGGTCTTTTACCGTCCTTTTTATTCTAAGCTTAGGGTAAACACCGAGGAAAAAGCACTCCCTGAAAGAAAGCAAATTGCTTTTCCCACATCCCATTTTCTTATTTGTTTTTTCCGACCAAAAGCCTTTGTTGCCGAATCAAACTCGTTTGATTTTTGACAGCCGGTTTCTGCACAGGGGTTTTCCTGTCGCGTTATTTCAGCACTCCGCTTTGATGCGCTGCCTCAATTATACCACGCATATAAGCGGCAATTTCTGCCGGACCTGCAAATGTGATCGCATTTCGTTGTTCCACTTGCGCTTTCTTTACCTCATGCTCTTTCCAGCTGATCCAACCAGCAGCATCATTAAGCATCGTGGGCTGCACCCGATCTAAGATGGCGCAGAATTTTGCTTCTTCGCTTTGGCCCTCTTCAAACTCTCGCCAAAGTGAAAAAAACATCTCTTTTTGGTCTTCTGGCAAAAGGCCATAAAGCCGCTGGGCCGCTTCCATTTCCCGCTGGGCTTTGGTGGCATTGCCAGCTTCATCATAACAATAGGTGTCCCCGGCAAACACCTCCACCAGGTCATGGGTCAGCATCATCATCAACGTTTTTTTCAAATCTGCCTTCGGGAAATATTCCGCAAAAACGATGGCCATCACCGCCGCATGCCAAGCATGCTCTGCATCATTTTCTAACCGGCTCTTATCAGCCAGATAGGTTTGGCGAATGACCTCTTTACTCTTATCTATGGCAAGCAAAAATGCAATCTGCTTGTCAAAGCGATCCGATGCCATTGCCGATGCGCCTCCTTATTTTTTGATTCCGATATCATGGCGGAAATGTTTCTTTTCAAAATCCACCACTGCCACACCTTCATAAGCCCGTTTGATGGCCTCTTCCAGTGTTTTCCCTGTGCCTGTAATACCCAGCACCCGTCCACCATTGGTATAGAATTTCCCATTTTCCTGCTTTGTACCGGCATGAAATACCATCAGATTCTCCATTTGGCTGGCTTGATCCAATCCCGTGATTTCATAGCCCTTTTCATAGTGCTCTGGATAACCGCCGCTGGCTTCTACCACACATACAGCAGCATTATCTTCCCATTGAATGTCCATCTGATCCAGCGTCTGATCGATACAGGCTTCCATAATATCCACCAGATCCGTTTTCAGCCGAGGCAGGACCACCTGAGCCTCCGGATCGCCAAACCGGCAGTTATATTCAATGACCTTCATCCCTTTAGGCGTCAGCATCAGGCCAAAGTACAATACGCCTTGGAACGGCCGGCCTTCTTTTGCCATCGCATCCACCGTGGGACGGAAGATTTCTTTCATGCAGGTTTCCGCAATTTCCGGCGTATAAATCCGGCTAGGAGAAAAGGTACCCATACCACCGGTATTTAACCCTTGGTCATTGTCATAGGCCCGCTTATGATCCTGGGCGGATACCATGGGGCAAACCGTTTTGCCATCACAAAAAGACAACACCGATACTTCCGGCCCGGTCAAAAATTCTTCAATCACCACTTTCGTGCCGCTTTTTCCGAATTTTTGATCTATCATCATTTCCTTCAGGCCTTCCACCGCTTCTTCCTGACTTTGACAGATCAGCACACCTTTACCCAGGGCTAGTCCGTCTGCTTTCAGCACAATGGGCGGTTCTTGGGTCAAAACGTAAGCTTTGGCTGTTTCAAAATCATCAAACGTTTCATACCCCGCCGTAGGGATATCATATTTTTTCATCAGCTCTTTAGAAAAAGCTTTGCTGCCTTCGATAATCGCAGCATTTTTCCGTGGGCCAAATACCCGCAGGCCATTTTGCTCAAATACATCCACAATACCGCCTACCAGAGGGTCATCCATCCCCACTACCGTCAAATCAATCTTTTGCTCCTTGGCAAAGGCCACCAGGCGGTCAAATTCCATGGGGCCAATATTCACACATTCTGCATCCTGCGAAATACCGCCGTTACCAGGAGCACAGTAAATTTTTTCCACTCGCGGGCTTTGTTTCAATTTCCAAATAATGGCATGTTCTCTTCCGCCGCCGCCAACCACAAGGATTTTCATGGCCGTGTCACTCTCCTCACTTTTCCATCAATCACTTCCGCTTCGCCTCGGCTTAGCAGCCGGATGGCCTCGGGAAGGATCTTCCATTCCGCCTCTTCCATCACCCGCTGCTGCAGCGTTTGTGGCGTATCATCTTCTCGCACTTCCACCGTTTTTTGCAGGAAAATCGGGCCACCGTCCGTTTCCTCATTGACAAAATGCACCGTAGCGCCAGTCACCTTTACGCCTCGCTGTAACGCCGCCTCGTGCACTTTCAGACCATAATAGCCCACACCGCAAAAAGACGGAATCAAGGACGGGTGGATATTTAAAATTCGGTTTGGAAATGCAGCGATAAACTTTGGGCTTAATACGGTCATAAATCCAGCCAGTACCACTAAGTCTACCTTTGCCTGCTGCAGCACCCGAATCATTTCATCCATATATGCCTCGTTAGAAGGGAAATTCTTCTTTACCAAGGCTACGCCATCAACACCGGCATTTTTGGCCCTGGTCAGGGCATATGCCCCTTCCTTGCTGCTGATCACTTTCACAATTTTTGCCTCGGGAATCTGCCCACTTTGGATCGCATCCAATATCGCCTGCAAATTCGTGCCGCCGCCAGAAACCAATACCCCGATGTTTAACATATTTCTACCTCTTTTTCTTCGTTTTTGGTGATCCGCCCAATCTGGTAGCCTGTTTCGCCCATTTCTTTCAGCGCATCCAGGGTTGTTTGCACCTCGTTTTGATCCACCACCAACACCATGCCAATCCCCATATTAAAGGTATTAAACATATGGGCATGATTGATTTGACCCCGCTGCTCCATCAGCGTAAAGATGGGCAATACCGGCCAAGTTCCTTCCTCGATGGTAGCGCAAAGGCCCTGCCCCTTTGGCAAGCACCGGGGAATGTTTTCAATAAAGCCGCCTCCGGTAATATTGCTAATGCCTTTGATATGTACTTTTTCTTTCAAGGTCAAAATTTCTTTGACATAGATCTTCGTAGGCGTAAGCAGGGTTTCCCCAATGGTACCGCCCAATGCCGCCACTTCTTCCTGCAGATGGTCTTCCAATGGCGCAAACACCTTCCGCACCAAAGAATACCCGTTGGAGTGAATTCCGCTGGAAGGCAGACCAATGATGGCATCCCCTTCTCGGATATCTTCACCATTGATGATATCTTTCTTATCCACAACGCCTACCGTAAAGCCTGCCAGATCATATTCGTCTTCAGGATAAAAACCGGGCATTTCTGCCGTTTCTCCGCCAATCAGAGCGCATCCTGCCTGACGGCAGCCCTCAGCCACCCCTTTGACAATCTGAGCAATCTTGGCTGGCACATTTTTCCCACAGGCAATATAGTCTAGGAAGAACAACGGCTCTGCACCGTTACAAATGACATCGTTCACGCACATTGCAACGCAATCGATCCCAATGGTATCATGCCGGTTGAGGGCAAATGCAATTTTCAGTTTCGTCCCTACCCCATCGGTGCCGCTGATGAGCACCGGTTCTTGCATCTTTTTGTATCCAGCCATGGTAAATAAACCGCCAAAGCCGCCAATATCCGTCAGCACTTCCGGCCGAAATGTGCTTCTGACATGATCACCCATCAATTTGACGGCCTCATATCCCGCTTCCACATCCACGCCGGCGCTTTTGTAATCCAGACCCATTTCATTGCCTCCTCTGCCAACCGTCTCTCCTTTGCCAAAAGAAAAACTGGTTTCTCATTTCTACTAAAATCCAGAAAAAACTATTTTCATTGTAATATAGCCCCATGGAAAAGTCAAGATAGCCCCATTTCTCCTCTGAAAAGGCAAAAATCCGGCTTTTTCTTTCCCCTTCAGTTCTTCCAAAAAGAAAAAAAGACGCTTGTGCAGCGTCCTTATTTCTCTGTTGCCTTTGATTTTTCTTCCGCCAAGCCGCGGCATTCATAGTAATAAGCCGCCCCCGTTTCTATGGGCCGATAGGTCACTTTCCCACCGAAGCGCCCGGCAATTTCCTCCAATGCGCCAGAACGGCGCAGATACGAAAGGAAGGATTCATTTGAAGCCACCTCAATATGCCGAAAAGAAGTGGCATGAAATAGGCGCGCCGTTTGGCGGCAAACCTCCCCCAACACATAGCTTTCCGATGGCAAAAGCCCCGTACCATAGCAATAGCGGCAAGGACGGGAAAGCTCCAATGCCAATGGCGGACGGGTCTTTTTTCGGGTTATCTGCATCAGTCCCAGCTCCGTCATGCCAACCACTGTGGTTTTGATATGATCCTGACGCACAAGCTGCTGCAAATACGCCGTTAAAGCACTCCGATGCTCCTGCTGATTCATATCAATAAAGTCCACTAGTATGATACCGGAAAGATTGCGCAGCCGTATCTGACGCGCCACTTCCCGAGCTGCTTCCAGGTTTGTTTGGAACACTGTCTTTTCAAACCCTTTCTTCCCCGTAAACTTCCCCGTATTAACATCAATAACAACACAGGCCTCCGTTTGCTCGATCACCAAAAAGGCGCCGCTTTTTAGCCATACTTTTTTTTGCAGCAGCTTTTCCACTTGGCTTTCGATATAATACGCATCAAACAGCGGCACTTCTGACTCATAGTACGAGATTTTCTGTCTTTCCATGGGAAAGGCCGCCTGCAACGCCTCATAAGCCGCTTGATCGTTCACCATCACATCATCCACTGTTCGGCCAAGATAATCCCGGGCCGCTTGCAGCAGCAGTCCCCCAGTGGCATAAAGCAGTGCCGGCGGCTTTTGATACTTACCGCCTTGGCCAATGGCGTTCGCCCAGTCAGCAAGCATTTTTAGCTCGGCCGCAAACGCCTCCTCCTGCCGTCCCTCCCCTTCGGTCCGGACGATGACCCCATCTCCTTCGGGCAGCAGCGGCAGCAACAGCGTTCTAATCCGTTCCCGTTCCTCCGGTTTGATGATTTTCTGAGAAACAGCAATCTGCCCGCCCTGGCCTGGCAGCAGCACCAAAAACCGGCCGGCAATGGATAGTCGTTCTGTCAGCACTGCACCCTTTTCTTTGGCGGCATCTTTAAGCACCTGCACCACCACTGTACTGCCAATGGGTCGTTTGTCTCCTTCCGGCAAAGGCAGATAGCCATTTTTCCCTGTGCCAATATCCACAAAACAGGCAGATATCCCTCGGTGCATATCCTGCACCCGGCCAACATAAATGTTGCCTACTAGGCTTTCATGATGCCGGTCTTCATATTGAAATTCAGTCAGCTCTCCATCCTCTACCAACGCAGCACGGATGCTGTGGGGAGCCACATCAAAAAGCAAATGGCGCATCGTCCCTTGTCTCCTTTCCGCCTAAAGGCGTCAAATGGCCTTCCTCCAGCTGATACATTTCAAGCCGGGTGTAATGGCCCACCAAGGGCGAAAATGCCACACCGCCAAAATGACACAGCGCCTTAACAACCACATCTGCCCGAAGATTTCTCGTGCTTCCCATGGCCACCTGCATCCAAAGTTTCGGTCCATCCGGCCCCATCTCTCCCCGCAAAGCCAATAGATCTGGCCGAATATCCGCCAAAACCATCCCCTTTTTCGTTTTTTTCTCTTCTAAAATCTGGTCTTGTGCAAAAAAGGCTTGGGCCAAGCCCGGAAAATCCATTTCGGCAAACTGGGGCAAAATTACCTCGTATTCTCCTGCCGCCAAAGCTGCCATAGCATTTTTTGCGCCTGGCGCCAAGGAAGTCATCTGTAATACCCGCAGCCCTTCCGGCAGCTCCTCATTTAGCCGCAGGCGCACCTGTTGGGCAGGCAATTCTTCCTTAAGGCGCATATCTCCATAATCTCCCTTGGTGGTATATCCCAGCGGCAGGGGACTGGCAAAATGCAGCAACTGGTGCGGATTAAACCCTTGGGAAAAGGCAATGGGGAGTTTGGCCCGCTTTAGCGCCCGCTGAAAGGCCACCATCATATCCAAATGGCCCA
Organism: Candidatus Neoanaerotignum galli; assembly: GCA_904381335.1. GTDB lineage: Bacteria > Bacillota > Clostridia > Lachnospirales > Anaerotignaceae > Neoanaerotignum > Neoanaerotignum galli. The sequence continues at coordinate 10,534 of CAJFIN010000005.1, forward strand.
AAAACTTCAGCTCATCCCCCTTTTCATACCGAAACCGGTAATCACTCATAACATACCCCTCCCCCAAAGCATTTTGCACCGCAATAAGAGCAGCTCTCCCGGCAATTTGGCGTGGTTTCAGCCCGCAATGCCTTCTCTCGCTCATTTTGCAAAAATCTCCGGCTCACACCCACAGAGATGTGATCCCACGGCAGCACTTCGTCATAAGGCCGCTGCCGGTTGGCATAAAATTCCACCGTCAATCCCGCCTCCGCAAAGGCCTCCATCCATTTGTCCCAGAAAAACCATTCGCCCCAGCTGTCAAAGCGACATCCCCGCTTCCAGGCCCCATAAATCACCTGGGCTACCCGGCGGTCTCCCCGGGCCAGCACGCCTTCCAAGGAGCTCATCTTTGTATTATGGTAGGTAAACCGCACCTGTTTTGATTGAATCGATTTTTTGGCCAGTTGGGCCCTTTCTTCAAATTCTTCATACGTTTGCTGCGCATCCCACTGAAACGGCGTAAATGGTTTTGGCACAAAGCAGGAGGCGCTGGCTGTTACCGTCAGCGCCCGGGGCCGTTCCTGCTTTGGCAGCGCAAAATATTCTCCCACAATTTGCTCCGTCAAATCGCCAATGGCTTTCAAATCTTCTGCCGTTTCCGTGGGCAGGCCCAGCATAAAATAAAGCTTTACTTTGTTCCAGCCACCCCGGAAGGCCATGGCGCATCCCCGCTTGATATCTTCTTCTGTAATATTTTTATTAATCACGTCTCGCAGGCGCTGGCTGCCCGCTTCTGCTGCAAAAGTAAGACTGGATTTTCGCACTTCCTGCACCTTCTGCATCAAATCTAAGGAAAACGCATCAATGCGCAGTGAGGGCAGGGAAAGACTGACTTCATCTTTGCTGAATCGTTGCAGTAATCCATCTGCCAACTGGGAAAAACAGCGATAATCACTAGTCGCTAAAGAAATAAGACTAATCTCTTCATGGCCGGACGTGGCCACCAAACTTTCCGCCTGCCGCAGCAGCGTAGGCACTGTCTTTTCCCGCACCGGACGGTAAACAAAGCCTGCCTGGCAAAACCGGCATCCGCGGATACAGCCCCGGAACAACTCCAGCGTCACCCGGTTATGGATCACATCCATCAAAGGCACCAGCTGCTTTTCCGGATAAAACACCTGATCCATATCCGTTACCACCACTTTTTTGATCACTGGCCGCGCCTTGGGATGGTTCGGCGTCACTGCACAGATGGTGCCATCTGGATGGTAAGATACATCATAATACTTCGGCAGATAAAGGCCATCCCAATCCAGCAGGCTTTCTAAGTATTCTGCCTTGGTCTTGCCCGCCTTTTTATACTGTTTATACCGCTCTAGCATCTGGTCATAAAGCACTTCGCCCTCGCCAAGATAAAACACATCCACAAACGCCGCTAATGGCTCTGGATTATAGGCGCAGGAGCCGCCGCAGATAATGATGGGGTCCTCCTCCGTGCGGTCCTTTGCCCAAAGGGGAATCCCCGCTAAATGCAGCATGTTTAACACATTGGTATAACAAAGCTCATACTGTAAAGTAAAGCCCACAAAATCAAAGTCTTTTAACGGCGATTGGGTTTCTAGCGTAAAGGCGGGAATATTTTCCTCCACCATAAATTTTTCCAAATCCATCCAGGGTGCAAACGCCCGCTCGCAATACGTGTCTTCCCGGCGGTTTAAAAAATAATATAAGATCTGTAATCCTAAACAGCTCATCCCCACCTCATACACATCTGGAAAGCAAAAAGCAAACCGAATGTCCACTGCATTGGGGTCCTTTATCACCATATTGGTTTCCCGGCCAATATACCGGGCCGGCTTTTCCACCTGGAGCAAAATCTCGTCAGGCACCGCATTTTTCATCTTTCGTTCCTCCGTCCTGGCCTCTTGGCCCACTCTTTTCCTTAGTGTAACCCATCTGAAAGAAAAATGCACGCACTAATTTCCTTCTTCATCAATCGTTATCCCCTCCATTGTTGTTTCTTCTTGTAACAACGATACAACGCCTTGTGCTTTTTCCCATAGTGCTGTCAACGAAACAGGTCTTTCCAGCAGTGCCTTCACCCGTGCCGCTGTTTCGCTAGGCCCAAAAACCAACAATACTGCCGCTGCCAGCGCCACAAGCCCCCGTAAAAAAAAACCTTTATCCTCCTGCCGTACCTGGCGGTAGCTGCGCTGTCTGATAGGGCGTCCTGAGCAACGGCTGCGTCCTTGCCTTCCCATCCGCATGGGCCGATTTGTCATCAAAATCCCCTGCCTTTTACTTTTTTACTGCCTATGCGGCAAATTCATAAAATATTCATTTGCAACCTGTCCGAATATCGGCTATAATGTTGAAGTTAAGGAAACCATTAAGGAGGAATTTTCAAAATGAAAAAGCTAGTTCTTTTGCTCTGCCTCTGTCTGGCCGTACTGACCGGCTGTTCTAAAAATGGCGTTTCCTCAGTTGGAAACGATCGTACTGTGACCTACGACCAGCTGGGTTTAACCTATACCCTGCCGGAAGAATGGAAAGACCTAGAAGGCTCTCAAATTGTGCAAAATTCTGTGTATAGCGAAAACACCTTTGCTCAGATCATTTATTCCTATCTGACAGCACAAGATGCTGCCGCCATGGCCGAAGATCCTACCGTATCTGTTTATGACCATAGTTATCCCATTTGTCAGATCGTATTATCTGATGCTGATCAGGACAGCTTAAAAGAGCTCTTTGACCAATATCAGTCCGCAGAAGAGGTGGCTACACCCCAGCAGGGTTACACGTATTACTTCCTCAGCGGCAATGTGGATGCCTTAGCTACCCTTACCAGCGAGGATTTGACCAATTATAACACTCTGCTTTCCGGCTGTGAAAGTTTGAAAGAAAGCATCCAAAGCCAAGACTTCGATCCAAATGCCCTTTCTGAATTAAATGCAGAGTTGAATCAGTATATCACCTTTGACACCAAATCCATTCAGGGTATGGAAGTAGACAGTACCATTTTTGATGCCTATGATATCACCATGCTGCATTTCTGCGGTTCTTATACCTTCCCTCAATTTGATCAATTTGAGGTGCTTCAACAGGTATATGACTCCCGGCGTACCTTCCCGGTTGACTTTAATCTAGTTACCGCCGTCATCGATGCCCCGGACCCAGATGCAGAAAAAATCATTAATGACGCCCGGAAAAATGCCAATGCTTCCTATCTGACCATTGTGATGGATGACACGTTAGGCAGCTGGGTGCTCAATAATCTATCCTCCCTGCCCACCACCATTTTTGTGGATCGCAACGGTAAGATCATTGGCGAACCGCTCACTGGAACCCATACCTATGAAGAATATATGGACGCTGTGTACGAGCATATTGATGTATTAAACGGCGTTACGCCTGAACAAACAACCGAAGAAGATACCACTGCCGAAGATGCTTCTGACAATCAAGACAGCAGCCAATCCACGGTTCCTGTGGATATTCAGGCCTCTATCAGTGATGGACAAGAAGATTCTGCACAGTAAATAAAACTTCCACTACGCCGCTGGACCATGGTTCAGCGGCATTTTTTTGTGCAGAAATGACTGACTCAAAGGCTTTCGCGTTTCCTGTTCTTCTCCTGCTTTTCCAAAATTCTCTTTTTTTGTATTTTCGTTGACTTTTTCTTTTGTCAAGCCTATAATAAGGCGGTCACAACCATTTTATCCAAGGAAGGATGTAATAGAAAATGAAAGAAAGAGAAAGGTTTTCTTCCCGCCTGGGGTTTGTACTGATCTCAGCGGGATGCGCCATTGGACTAGGCAATGTATGGCGATTTCCCTACATTGTTGGCCAATATGGCGGCGCTGCTTTTGTGGTCATCTATGTTATTTTCCTGCTGATTATGGGCCTGCCCATCATGAGCATGGAGTTTGCTGTGGGACGAGCCAGCCGCAAAAGCATTACCATGAGTTTTCAAGTACTGGAACCAAAGGGCACGAAATGGCATTGGTATAGCTGGTTTGGCATGGCCGGCAACTATCTTTTGATGATGTTTTACACCACCATTGCCGGCTGGCTGATGCTGTATTTCTTCCGTATGGCCACGGGTGCCTTTGAAGATATGAACACCGCTCAAGTCAGCGAGGCCTTCACTGCCATGCAAACCTAGGATGTGGGTATCCAGCTATTTTTTATGATCCTGGTCGTCCTGCTCGGTATGGCCGTATGCAGTAAGGGACTGAAAAACGGCGTGGAAAAAGCCAACAAAGCCATGATGATCTGTCTGCTCGTGCTGCTGGTTGTGCTGGCGGTACGGTCGCTCATGCTGCCCGGCGCTATGGAAGGGGTAAAGTTTTACTTGGTGCCAAACTTCCATAATCTTATGTACGATGCAGACGGCAATTTTCGTCTGTTCCGGGCCATCTATGACGCCATGGGTCAATCTTTCTTTACCCTTAGCCTAGGCATTGGTGCTATGGCCATCTTTGGCAGTTACATCGGGAAAGAGCGCCGTCTATTTGGGGAGTCGATCAATGTTGGTATTTTGGATACCTTCGTTGCCTTTACCTCTGGGTTAATTATCTTCCCCTCGGCCTTTGCATTTCATATCAATCCAGACTCTGGCCCAAACCTGATTTTCGTTACACTGCCCAATGTGTTTAACTCTATGCCTGGCGGACGGCTTTGGGGCGCACTGTTTTTTGTATTTCTATTTTTTGCTGCCCTATCCACAGTAACGGCCGTATTTGAAAACATTTTGGCTTGCTGGATGGATAAATGGAATATCTCCCGAAAGAAGGCCGTTATTGCAAACTTGATTTTGATCTTCCTGCTGAGCCTGCCCTGCTTACTGGGTAATAACCTTTGGAGCGGGGTAAAAATCCTAGGGATGAGCATCATGGATTTTGAAGATTTTATTGTTTCTAATAACCTGCTGCCCTTAGGGTCTATCGTTTATCTGCTGTTTTGCTGTGTATCAAGCAAACACGGCTGGGGTTTTGACCATTTCTTAGCAGAAGTCAACCAGGGGCAGGGAATTTCCTTCCCCGCTAAATTCCGGTTATATTTTAAATATGTTTTACCGGTCATTGTCATTGTCATTTGCATTATGGGATATTTAGATAAATTTGTGCTGTAAGGCCAACGGATTTTGGCTTTTCTCCATTCTGAAGGTATGGCAGCTCTCTTTTGGGGCCTAAAAGAAAAGCCACTGGGCATAGTTTGTTTTTCGGCTTTACCGTACCGATATCCACTTATTTTTAGGTTCCAGCTTTGCTGGAACCTTTATTTTTTGCCCAGATAGTTCAAAACGCTTCCTTCCTACTTATCACAAATTCTATGTAACCTATCTTTTTCCCGGTCAACTGCTTATCAGAAAAAATCCCAGTGCTGTAAAAGCAAAAACACCTGAAAAGCATCCTCCATTTTCATATCTTTTCGATCCATTCTTTAACAAGATCGCCCCTTTCAAACCACATTGTCCTCCAGTTCTTTTTATCACAACACACGCGCTCCTAAGCAAAGCCCCAACCCATCCTGCTACGAATATGCTGCTTTATCCCGGGCTGTGCCCTGCCTTATCCCTACAGATTTATTTGCAATTCTTCATTGGCTTTTCCCTTTTTTAAAGCTATTTCCAGACAAAAAAATCCCCCCATACTTACTGTCAATGGAGGGAGTAAAAAACGATTCGATCTCATCTAGCAAAGGTCCTTCTTTTCAGATCCTCTGGTATATGCTGGATCTACACCATTTTTTGTGGTTTTTTATCCGTGTATTGCAAATATTTTTTCTTTTCCCCATGTTTCGACAAACACTGCCCCACCTTTATGCTACAATAAATCCATAAAACGCATTGCCCGCTGTGTGTGACAACACCAGCCTGTATAGAAAAGAAAAAACTACAAACCCTAGAAAAAACAACGGATGGAGGTACGCTAGATGAAATCACAACTGCCAAGCTATTACTGCGCTCTGTTCAGCGCTGTTACCAAAGAAATCGAAGCCGGCCAGGAACTGTTGGAACTGCTGCGCCAGAGCCAATCTATTTCTGAGGTTTCACCGCTTCGCCAAAGCCATACCTTGACCGTAGCCCGGCGCCAGCTCGCTGCCATTGTCACACATCTGATAGAAGCGCAGCAAGAAGCGGAAGCCCTTTATTTAGAAGATCTGCCTACGGACGAAGAAACCCGGCAAAGCCAGGTAATCTAAATTCACCGATCCCGCAGATAAGTCCGCACTGCCTGTAAAAAGGCATCACCATACAGCAACAATTTCTTTTGCCCCACGCCTGGAATATGCAATAGGTCATCCCGGTCTTGGGGCATTTTTTCTGTCATGGCTTCCAGTGTTCTATCGCTAAAAATCACAAAGGCCGGTACTCCTGCCTGATGAGCCAATGTTTTTCGCACTTCCTTTAACCGCAAAAAGAGAGGGTGATCCTCATATTGCCCCAATTTTTTCTCTCGGCTTTGCCACAGATCCACCGCCTTCTTTTGCGCCATATCCAACCCCGTTGGCTCTTCTGTCCGAAAATAATGCAGGCAGTTACCACAGGCGCTGCACTGTCTAGGCGCCTTTTGCCCGAAATATTCTAGGATATATTCACGCAGACATCCTTTGGTCTTACAGTACCAAACCATTTGTTTCAATCGTTCTTGTTCTGCCTGGGTTACCTTGGCTTGTTCCTCCTCAGTCAAATGACTTAGGTCTTTCCTATGGCGCAGCAAATATTGCTCCAGTGCCACATCTTTTTTCTGATACAGCAGCAAACACCATGCTTTTTGGCCATCCCGGCCTGCCCGGCCCGCTTCCTGATAATAACTTTCCATGTCCTTTGGCATCTGATAATGCACCACAAATCGAACATTTGGTTTATCTATCCCCATGCCAAACGCATTGGTTGCCACCATCACCTGCACTCGGTCATAGAGAAATTCCTCCTGATGTTTAGCCCGGAGCGCATGTTCCATTCCCCCATGGTAAGGCGCGGCAGAAATCCCCTGATCGGATAAAAACGCTGCCACCTCTTCCACAGCTCTGCGTGTCGCGCAATAAACAATACCACTTTGCCCCTCATGGCCAGAGATAAACTGCCATAAAGCCTGCTTTTTATCCTTTGGCTCCATTACACGGAAAAACAAATTCGGCCGGTCGAAACTCAGCGTCACTTCCTGGGGTGATATTAGGCCCAGCAAGCGAATGATATCCTCCTTCACCTGCGGTGTGGCCGTGGCGGTGAAAGCACCCACCACAGGGCGATGGGGCAAGCCTTCTAAAAATGGCAATATATCCAAATAACTGGGTCGAAAATCCTGCCCCCATTGGGAGACACAATGCGCTTCATCCACCGCCACCATAGAAATTGGCGCCTGCTGCACAAATTCTTGAAACCGCTTGGTCAACAGTCGCTCTGGAGCCACATAAATAATTTTATACTTACCTGCCGCGGCATTACGGATGGCCTTTTCCATCTGCCGCTCATTCAAAGAACTATTGAGATACGCTCCTGCAACACCGTTTGCCACTAGTGTCATCACCTGATCCTTCATCAGAGACACCAAAGGAGAAACCACCAGCGTAATCCCCTCCATCAATAACGCAGGCACCTGAAAACACAGGCTTTTCCCTGCTCCAGTGGGCATCACTGCCAAGGCGTCACGCCCTTCCATCAGGGTACGGATCATTTCTCCCTGGCCCGGGCGAAATGAATCGTAGCCATAATATTGTTTTAATACTTTAAATGCACGCTGCTGCCATGGGTTCTGATGGTGCTGCATTCTTTTTCCTCCTAACTGATGGCAAAAAGAAACGGCAGGGTATACACTGCCGTTTCTGCCGGCCATAGGCCGAACGCATTTGGTTCTTTGCTTAAATACCAGCTTTCACGCTCTGAGGCATTGCCACAGGATCATACAGCTGATTTTTCTTCATCTGTTCCCGGTCTAAATTTCGCTCTGCTGCAGCCAACATCAGTTTGATTCGGTTCAGCTGGTTAACTTCGCTGGCGCCGGGGTCATAATCGATGGCCACCACATTGGCCAATGGATTTCTGCGGCGCAACTCCTTGATAACGCCTTTGCCCACAACATGGTTTGGCAGGCAGGCAAACGGCTGGGTACAGATAATGTTGTTGACACCGCTATGCAGTAATTCCATCATTTCCGCCGTCAGGAACCAGCCTTCCCCAGTCTGGTTACACAACGAAACAATGGGCTCAGCCATCTTGGCCATTTCTTTGATATCCAAAGGCACATCAAACCGGGTGCTCTTTTTCAGCGCCTTAAACATGGGTCGCTGATAGCTCTGGATGATGGCAGCCAGGCCATTAGCCACCAACCGGCCAGAAATCTTTGTGCCCAAGAATTTATTCTTGATGGTGCTGTTATAGCAAGTATATAACGCAAAGGTCAAAAGATCCGGCACCACAGCTTCTGCGCCTTCTTTTTCCAGCAGGCCAACAATATCATTATTGGCGGTAGGATGATATTTCACCAGGATTTCGCCCACAATGCCTACCCGCGGCTTTTTCACGCCATTTAAGGGCAGAGCATCAAAATCTTTCACAATTCCTTCCAGGTTTTGGGCGAAATTCTTGCCTTCCCGCACATCCCGTTTTACCTTTTCGTTCCATTTTTCATACAAGGCATTGGCGCTGCCTTCTACGCGCTCATAAGGTCTCGTCCGATAGAGCACTCGCATAAACAAATCGCCATAAACAAAGGACTGCAGCGCTCGATCTGCTATGGGCAAACTATAACTCCATCCCGGGTTTTTCTCCAAGCCCGTGGGGCTGACAGAAATCACAGGGATATGATCCAGTCCCAGGTTTTTCAGTGCCTTGCGGAAAAAGCCGATATAGTTGGTCGCACGGCAGCCGCCGCCGGTCTGGGTCATCAAAATGGCCACTTTATTAACATCATACTTTCCGCTTTTCAGCGCATTGATCACCTGACCTGCTGTAATCAAAGCAGGATAGCACGCATCGTTATTTACATATTTCAAGCCTGTTTCAATGCTGCTTTTATCTATGGCAGGCATCACATCGATCTTATAACCGCAGGAGCGGAAAGCTTCCTTCAGGATATCAAAATGAAGCGGCGCCATCTGAGGACAAAGTAAAGTATAATCTTTCTTCATCTCTTTGGTAAACAGCACCCGATGAAGAGAGGCATCTCCAGGATGGATCTGGCGATGTTTATCACGCCGGTCTTCCATGGCAGCAATGAGGGAACGAATTCTGATTCGGGCCGCACCCAAATTATTCACTTCATCAATTTTCAGCACCGTATAAATCTTTCCGGCAGCTTGAAGAATATCTTTTACCTCATCTGTGGTCACAGCATCTAGGCCGCAGCCAAAGCTATTCAACTGCACATACTCAATATTTTCCTGGTTCTTAACAAAAGCTGCTGCTTCATACAAACGGCTATGGTACATCCACTGATCCCGCACCACCAACGGCCGCTCCACATGACCCAAATGGGCAACGGAGTCTTCCGTTAAAACGGCAATACCAAAACTGGTGATCATTTCAGGAATCCCATGGTTTACTTCCGGGTCAATATGATATGGACGCCCGCCCAACACAATGGCAGCCATGTTCTGTTCCTTGATGTAGGCCAGGACTTCTTCTCCTTTTTTATGCATGCCCTCCCGGAAATCATCCCAGGCTTTCCAGCCCAGATCAACGGCCTCTTGCGCCTCAGCCCGCGTTACGCCATAAGCAGCAAACTCACTGGCAATACGGCGCACCAGCGCTTTCTTATTTTTAAAGGAGAAGAACGGATTCAGAAAGGTAATGCCATCTTCCCGCAATTCTTCCATGTTATTTTTGATGTTTTCGCAATAGCTTGCTACAATTGGGCAACTATAGCTTTCATCCGCCGCTAAAATATCCGGCCGCTCATAAACAATACCGGGATAAAATACGGTTTTTACCCCCCGATCCAACAGCCATTTCACATGGCCATGCACCAATTTAGCAGGATAGCAAACGCTTTCCGATGGGATCGATTCAATGCCCAGCTCATACAGCCCCTTTGAAGAATAGGGGGACAGTTCAATATGGAACCCAAAGTGCGTCAAAACAGCATGCCAGAAGGGATAATCCTCATACATATTCAATACCCGAGGAATCCCAATAGTACCCCGTTTCGCCTGATCTGCCGGCAATACCTCCCGATCAAAGAGCAGATGCTTTTTAAATTCATAAAGGTTTGGCACATTTTCATTGGTAGCAGCCTTGCCTTCCCCTTTTTCACAGCGGTTACCCGTAATAAAATGACGACCGCCGCTAAATTTATTGATGGTCAGCAGACAGTTGTTGGCACAACGACCACACCGGGCATGATCGATCTTCACTTCCAGCGAGTTCATTGCTTCCTGGAATACCAGCGTAGTCTGATACCCTTCCTGATATTTTTCCCGGGCAATCAAGCCAGCGCCAAAGGCACCCATAATACCGGCAATATCCGGCCGAACCGCCTCACGTTCACTAATCAGCTCAAAAGACCGCAGCACTGCATTATTATAGAACGTGCCACCTTGCACAACAATGCTTTTGCCCAGAGCTTTAGGGTCTGCAATTTTAATCACTTTTAGCAAAGCATTTTTAATGACAGAGTAGGCAAGCCCTGCTGAAATATCAGCTACACTGGCGCCTTCTTTTTGAGCCTGCTTTACACGGCTATTCATAAATACGGTACAGCGAGAACCTAAATCAATGGGCGTCCGGCTTTCCAAAGCAATTTGCGCAAAATCCTTCACTGAGTAATTTAACCCTTTGGCAAATGTTTCAATGAAGGAACCACAGCCAGAAGAACAAGCTTCATTGAGCTGCACGCTGTCAATGACGCCATCCCGAATCCGCAGGCATTTCATGTCCTGCCCGCCAATATCCAAAATAAAGTCTACATCCGGCTTAAAAAATGCCGCTGCTTTATAGTGGGCCACCGTTTCAATATAACCCAAATCTACCATCAGTGCTTCTTTGATGAGCCCTTCGCCATATCCTGTCACACAGGAATTCGCAATGCGCACCTTGTCCGGCTTTTTGCTGTAAAGATCATTCAAAGCCGCAATAACCACTTTCAGCGGATTGCCTTCATTACTGGTATAGTAAGAATATAGTAATTCACCGTCTTCCGACACCAAAGCCACCTTTGTTGTGGTACTGCCGGCATCAATGCCCAAAAATGCGTTTCCTTCATAAGTAGAAAGATCCCGCCGGGCCACTTTTTCTTTTTCATGGCGAGCAAAAAACTCCGCCTCATCTTCCGGCGTTTGGAACAAAGGATCCAGACGGCTAACTTCCATCTGCAAACTGCCAACCGTTCTTAAATTATTCAAAAGTTGAGAAAAAGTCAGAACTTTGCTGTCCTTTTTTGCGCTAACGGCAGAACCAAAGGCTGCAAAAAGATGGGAATTATTGGGGACAATGGTGGTTTTTTCTGTCAAATGCAATGTGTCGATGAATCTCTGTCGAAGTTCAGAAAGGAAATGTAAGGGGCCGCCCAAAAAAGCAATATTACCCCGGATAGGTTTGCCACAGGCCAGACCGCTGATGGTCTGGTTGACCACTGCTTGGAAAATCGATGCCGCTAAGTCTTCTTTTGCCGCCCCTTCATTGATGAGAGGCTGGATATCGGACTTGGCAAACACACCGCATCTGCTAGCGATGGGATAAATGACCTTATGGCGCTTGGCCATTTCATTCAGGCCCTCCGCATCCGTTTGAAGGAGCGTAGCCATCTGGTCAATAAAGCTGCCAGTACCACCGGCACATACACCGTTCATTCTCTGTTCAATGCCGTTATCAAAATAAATAATCTTGGCGTCTTCCCCGCCTAATTCAATGGCCACATCTGTTTGCGGCGCCACCGTTTCTACGGCATTGGCTGTAGCCACCACTTCTTGGATAAAATCTACGCCAATGGCATCTGCCATGGAAACACCGCCGCTGCCTGTCATCATTGCTGTAAAAGAAAGATCTCCCAGCTTTTCATGCGCCCGCTCCACGATCGAAAGGAGCGTTTCTTTAATTTGGGAAAAATGCCGTGTATATTCTGAAAACAAAGTCTTGTTTCCGCTGTCGAGCACCACAACTTTCACGGTTGTTGAGCCGATATCGATGCCAAGACGACACACGTCTGGTAATTTCATTCTCATGCCTCCTAACAATCATTATCATGTAATACATGATATTACCTATACCATTATACACCCTCTTTCAACAAAAATCTACTGGTATACATACAAAAGAATGAGCAAAATAAATCATTTCTTGGTCAAAATTAGCAAAAATGTCTTAGTGTCGTTCCATATATGGCGGCATTTCCACCATATCTTCGATTTTATCAATCTCATGGGCGATAATATGCGGCCCTGCAATCACGCAAAGAAGACCTTTGTCATTTTTGCCAATTAGCTCTCCTTCGATGATCCGTTTTTGTAGCGTAGTAATTCGCACCTGCATTCCCTTTTGAAACACCCGCCCGCGAAAATGGATGGTGGCCTCTGGAAAAAGGGTGGCACAGTTTTGGATCATCATTTTCCGGTCAAATTCCCGGGCGGCTTCCTCTTGCGCATAAGGAACATGCCGCATCCGGATCAATTTGCCCACATTGGTTATCAAGCGCATCAGCACAAAGGCCATAATGGCTGCATAAATATAGTCTGCCCAAGTGAGACTCTTCAGGGCCTCCAGCATAGCTTATTCACCTCTCGCCATTATCATACCGAATTATCGAAATTTTTGCAAGAGGGTCAAACCGTATCCCCAATACATTCCCATGATAGCGCACCATTTGCTCAATATGACGGACTATTTCCTCCGTAAGCTCCTCTCCGGGGAAAACCAGGGGAATTCCCGGTGGATATGGAATAATGGCCTGACCTGCAATTTCTCCCACCGCTTTATCCAGCGGTACTTCTCTAAGCTCCTTCCCCGCCGCCTGTCGGGGGGAAAGCACTGTTTTTGGTGCAGGATAAGCAGAAAACCCTTCTTCCGTCTTGCGCCGAGGCATCGGCCGGCTATCAATGGCTTTTAATCCCCGGATCAGGGCTTCAAATCCCTCATCTGCATCAAACGGGCTTGTCATATAACAGATATGGGTCGGCATAGCAAATTCCATCTCCACGCCAAATTCATCCCGCATTGTCTCTGCCACCACTTTCATATCCCAATTTGGACTGGTAAGCACTAATTTTGCCACATCATAGCCACAGCCTGCATCATCTGAAAATAAACTCATATGCTGCAAAGCAGAAAGCTCCTGCCGCACTTGCTGAAGCTTTTGCCAATATGGTTGAGTATCCATCTTCTCCATCACCATCCGGCATCGATCCAGATAGGCTAAAAACACATAGGAGGGACTTGTGGACTGGGTCATACGCAAACTCCGGCGCAGCCGGTCAACATCCACCCGATCGCTGGCAACATGGAGTAAAGCCGTCTGTGTTGGCGCTGCCAAGGTTTTATGAGCACTTTGTACCACGATATCAGCACCCAGTTTCACTGCACTTTGGGGGAATCCTTCACAAAAAGAAAAATGAGCGCCATGGGCCTCATCCACCACCAAAAGCATTCCGTGCCGGTGCACCACATCAGCAATGGCGGCAATATCACTGACCACTCCTTCAAAGGTAGGGCTTGTGATAAGCACTCCCTTGGCATTTGGATATTGGTTTAGCTGTTCATCCAACCGCTGTGGATCCACTTGTCCAAACACATCTAACCCTGCCGCTCGTTCAGGCAGGATGAAATGGGGCACTGCCCCGCTTAGCACCAGGCCGTCCCAAACACTTTTATGGCAGTTACGTCCCACCACCACTTCATCGCCATCCCAGCATAAGGTCAGCAATGCTCCAATTAAACCGCAAGAAGCCCCATTAATCAAAAAAAAGGTTTCTTTTGCCCCAACCGCATTGGCATACGCCTGTTCGGCTTCGCGAATGATGCCTTGGGCCTGATGAAGATTATCAAACCCGGTGATCTCTGTGATGTCCATGGAAAAAATATCATTATCCATACCTCTGCCCAGTTTATGTCCTGGCATATGAAAGGGATACCGGGGCTGTTTTCCATACGCTTTCAGTCTGTCATACAAAGAACATTGGGATTGTTCCATTGATTCTTTCCTCTCTTTCCCGCCGTTTTCTCAGCGTCACCATAGTTTCAGGGCAACGCCCAACGATCTAAACTATTGTATTTCATTTTTTGCATCATTTCTTTTCTAGTCCCGTTTTCTCTACCTCTATGGCAGCTGCCGCCATGGTCTACCCAACCTTTCACCCGCATCTGAAACTACGTCAAAGCCCCGCCGCTCCAATACCATTCAACCTGGATTATCTCTTTTCCTTGGGAGGCAATAAAATGTTGATGTAAACAGACACTTAGGGTAATTCCTGTTCCTTTTAGGCTGTTCCCTTCAGGTTCTTCCCATCGGACATGGCCAAGCAAAATTCATTTCTGGGATAAAGAAAACCATTGCGTCTTTCTGCCCAGTGCCGGCAAAAAGCATCCAAAAAAATCGTCTCCTGAGATGACCACTGTCGCAGTGCAAATGCATGGGTGGAAGGCAAAATATGGTATCTCCCTCAACCCCATCTCCGCAAAAAAGGTTACCTGCTGCTGGGAATCAAATACTAAGCCCAATGGTGAAACGGCCCCGGGTGTTTCTTTCAAAATAGAAAAAAGTGCCGCTGCCGCGCCAAACCGCCTAGCCGGCAGGTCCTGCCGGCGAGCTGTCTTCCAGTTGAAGCGCATTTGCCCTGGCAATAAAATCAAACCATAGGGACCGCCTTCTTTTTCCTCCACAAATAAGGCCTTGACCGATGCTACACCTAGCCGTTGATCCAGCTTTGCTGCATCTTCCATCGTGGCCATGGCCTCATGACGATACAAACGATAGGCAATATTATGCCGCTGCAAAAACTGGTAGATTGCTTCTTCCTGACTCATGACTCTTTCTTTCCGTGGCCTTTTAACGCCGCATAAATCTCTCGCTTTGAAACACCGCGATCTTTCGCCACCAGTTTCATGGCTTCTTTTTCCATTTTCCCGGCTGCTAAATACCGGGCCATATGTTCTTCCAAAGAAAGGGAAGCAAATGCCGCTTCCTGTTCTTTTTGCATCTCATCTGGGTCCCGACCCGCCACAACAATCACAAACTCCCCTTTAGGCGGATGTTCTTCGTACCATGCCAAAAGCTCTGACAGTGTGCCGGACCGGCGCTCTTCAAATTTTTTTGTCAGTTCCCGCAGGCAGCAGGCCTGCCGATTTCCTACAGCCAAAGTAAGGGTTCGCAGTGTCTCCACCAAATGATGGGGCGCTTCATAAAATACGGTTGTCCGCTGTTCCTTTGCCAAGGCATCCAATACCTTAGCCCGCTCCTTTTTCTCTGGCGGCAAAAACCCCTCAAACACAAACCTGCGCCCACCAAGGCCGGATAAAACCACCGCTGTTACCACAGCCGATGCGCCCGGCGCCACCGTTACCGGCACGTCATTGGCATAACAAAGCCGTACCAAATCTTCCCCTGGGTCAGAAATGCCGGGCATCCCAGCGTCTGTCACCAAAGCAATCTGCTTTCCTTCCTGAAGGGCTTTTAATAACTGAGGGCCTTTTACGGCCTTATTATGCTCATAGTAACTTGTCATGGGAGTCGTAATGCCAAAATGATTTAATAATTTCAACGTCTGGCGCGTATCTTCCGCTGCGATCAGATCACACTCTTTTAACAGGCGCAATACCCGCAGCGTCATATCCTCCAAATTTCCAATAGGCGTTGCACAAAGATATAACGTTCCTGTCATGGCTGATTCGCCTCCCCATAGTAGATCTGCCAAGCCTCTGGCGTATAGTCGCCATCAGGGCCATAAATCATCAGCACCGGCTCCATTTTCACCATCGGCCGCCCACCCCGCACTGCCTCTATCAAAACCAACACTGGCTCCTTTTCTGCACTGGCCTGCACCAATCGCATCCGCTTTGGCTCCAGCTTATATTCCCGCAGCAGACACATAAGGTCCACTAGCCGGTGTGGACGGTGAATCAAATAAAACCGTCCGCCAAATTGAAGCAGCCGGGCTGCTTGGCGCACCACGCCAGCTAAATCCACTAAAATTTCATGACGCGCAATGGCCTTCGGCCCATACGCATTTTTTAGTCCGCCGCCTTCGTTCATATATGGTGGATTACAAGTGACCACCTGAAATGTAGCCGCTGCAAAGGCGGATGGTGGGTCTTTGATATCGCCCGTAAAAATATGGATACAGTCTGTCAAACCATTCAGCGCCACACTGCGGCGGGCCATTTCGGCACTCTCTTCCTGAATCTCTAGGCCATAATACTGCTCGCCGCCATACCGTGCCTCCATCAAAATTGGGATAATACCTGTCCCTGTGCCTAAATCCGCCACTCTTTCCCCCGGCATCGCCTTGGCAAAAGCGGATAACAACACGGCGTCAATGCCAAAGCAAAACCGTTTTGGATCTTGAATGATCCGGCGTCCTTTGCGGTGCAGGTCATCAATTCGTTCGCCGGGTTTTAGCGTCACTGGTTTTTCTCCTTTGTTTGTCCTGTTTGTGTCTGCCGTGCCGATTTAGGCTGGCGGTACTGTCTTACTTCCCGCTCCTGTTTTTTCTCTCCACGGTATTCTCGCTCTGGCCGAGCTTGCTTATTCTCTCGAGAATACTTCTCCTGGATTTCTTTCGGCCCTTTGTTTTTCTCCCGTCCTTTGTCTGCCTCGCTTGGCCCATTTGCCTC
Source organism: Candidatus Neoanaerotignum galli (assembly GCA_904381335.1). Lineage (GTDB taxonomy): Bacteria > Bacillota > Clostridia > Lachnospirales > Anaerotignaceae > Neoanaerotignum > Neoanaerotignum galli. Next base: position 27,281 of record CAJFIN010000005.1, read on the forward strand.
ATCTAAATCCAAATCCAGAATCTCCTCTGGATCAACATGTTTGGCTTCTGGTTTGGGATGATTTTTGCGGGATTTTTTGGAGCGGATGACCTGAATCTCATCCACATGGTAAAAGCCAATCGTTGGCGGGTCGTTTTCTTTTTTTCGTACCGCTGCTTTTACTGCTTGGAGCAGCACATTGATTGCTAAAATTTCTCCTGTACCATCTGGCGTTTCGATGATGTCCCCCACAAAAGGAAGCTTTTTATTTAATTCTTCATACATTTCTTCCTCATATTTTAAACAGCACATCAGCCGGCCGCAGATCCCGCTGATTTTGGTCGGGTTGAGGGATAAGTTCTGCTCTTTTGCCATACGAATGGAAACCGGTGTAAAATCTTCCAAAAAGCTGGCACAACACAGTTTCCGGCCGCAGATCCCAATGCCACCAAGCATTTTTGCCTCATCCCGCACCCCAATTTGGCGCAGCTCAATCCGCGTACGGAACACAGCAGCCAATTCTTTTACCAGTTCCCGAAAATCCACCCGTCCATCGGCCGTAAAATAAAAAATCATTTTATTATGGTCAAACGTAATCTCCGCATCCACCAGCTTCATGCCTAATTTATGCTTGGCAATTTTTTCTTCACAGATCTGGAAGGCTTCTTTTTCTCGTTTTCTATCCTCTTCTTGTTGTGCCAAATCCTCTGCTGTCGCCTTGCGAAGCACTTTTTTCAGTGGCTGTACCACCTGTTTTTCATCCACCATATGGTTTTTCTTGACCACATGGCCTAACTCCACGCCTCGTGCCGTTTCCACCACAGCCGATTCCCCTTCTGCAAACGGAATCCCATTTGGATCAAAAAAATAGACTTTTCCGGCTTTTTTAAACCGGATTCCGATCACTTCATACATGTCGTTCTCCTTTTATCTCAAGCAGCATAGCCTCTAAAGCCAGCTGAAAATTTACATTTTGTTGCACCTGGCGTTTTGCCCTAACCACAGCTGTAATTCCCCGGTAAACCTCCGTCATGGACCAACTGCGCGCAGCTTGGGTAATGAATTCCTTCCGGTCTTTTTGCAGCAAAAAAGAAGACCCTGGCAGCTGTTTTTCCACTAAGACATCCCGAAAGAACATCGCCACTAAATCAAAAAAGAGAGAAGCCTGCTGATCCGCTGCCCATTGGCCCGGCCACAACATCACATCCGAAAAAGGTGTTTGCCAAAACCCGGCCAGCTTCATCAGCACATCTTCCCGCATTGCCAAAAATCCTTCTTCTTCCCATAGCTGCAACGCCCTGCCAATGCAGCCAGCCGCATATTCTCCTAAAAAATGCGCCTCTCCTTCTGGCACCTTCTTCTCATCCATTAAATACTGCGCCACATCACTTTCTGATAAAGGCGGGATGGATATCACCGGACAACGTGATCGAACGGTAGGCAAAAACTGCCCCGCCTGCTGGGCCAAAAGCAAAAATACAGCCTGTCCAGGCGGCTCTTCCAATGTTTTTAGCAATGCATTTTGCGCTGCCTGCGTCATCTCTCCTGCTTCGGGCACCAAAAACACTTTCCGATCTGCTCGGTATGGCTTAATGGCCGCTTCTTCCACTATCTGCTCCCGTACATCTTCCACGCCAAGAACCTTCGTTTTCTTTGGCCGAACCACAAAGAAATCGGGATGATTGCCGCTTTCCATAATCTGACAGGCAATACAATGCCCACATGAAAATTCTTCTTTGCTTTCACATAATAGTGCCCGGGCGATCACATGACCCAGCAATTCTTTTCCGCTCCCCTGCGGGCCTTCCAAAATACAGGCATGAGGAAATCGACCGCCCTGGATCATCTCCTTTAGGCGGCCTTTCCATCCCTCTTTTGCGCGAAACACTTGCCAGGCGTATCTGGCTTGATCAGATTTTGACAAATTGATCCACATCCAATACAAATACCGTTGCCCCACCCACTTTTACTTCAATGGGGCGGCGCACAAAGCCATCTAAATTGGTATAGGGCGTAAAATCTCCCACCATTTTATTTTTCATCTTGCAGTTGGTGCGGAAAATATTCAATACGTCTTCCACTTTTTCATCTTCCACACCAGAAATCAGCGTGGTATTGCCCACACGCAAAAATCCGCCCGAAGAAACCAGCTTCGTTACCATAAAGCCTTCCTGATTCAACAGGCGTACTAATTTTGCAGCATCATCATCATGCACAATGGCCAGTACTAATTTCATTTCCGCCACCTCCACATTATTCCCATAAAAAAGCCAGGGCTTTTTTGACTTCCTGCCATACTTCCTCCACCGGTTTAGCCGCATCAATGGGTACAATCCTATTGCCGCCATCTTGTTGGGCCAGATGCACATAGCCCTCATAAACTACCTGATGAAACGCCATTTTCTCCCCCTCCAGCCGGTCGGGTGTATGGGATTGCTGGGCCCGGCGCAGCCCTTCTGCTGGAGAAAGCAGAAACACCAGTGTTCGATCCGGCATCAAGCCGTCCATCGCCCGTTCATTGATATATTTAATCCAATCTATTCCTAAGTGCCGGGCTATCCCTTGATAGACCAAACTAGAATCATAATACCGATCGCAAAGCACAATCCGGCCTTCCTGTAGCGCAGGGCGAATCACTTCCCGCACATGTTGGGCCCGACTGGCCGCATACAAAAGCGCTTCCGTCTCCGGCGCCATCTCGCCAAAGTCGGGGGATAACAGAACCTTCCGGATGGCTTCCCCTATGGATGTACCTCCCGGCTCCCGCGTTAAAAGATAAGGAATCCGATGGGCTTTCAGCTCTTGTTCGATCCGCAGTAATTGGGTAGATTTTCCCGCGCCATCCACGCCTTCTAATGTAATCAGCCTGCCCTGCATCATCATTTCCTCCCTAGTTTTATCTTTTTATTATAGCAAATTCCCATAGAAAACGCAATTTAATCCGTAAGAAAACCAATCCTTGTTACCGGTAAAATCCGGAAAAACACCTTGCCTTGCACCTGTGCCATCGGGACACTACCAAAGGCACGGCTATCGGTGCTCTTTTGCCGGTTATCCCCCAGCAAAAACACTTCTCCTACCGGCACGGTCACATCCAAATCATCCTCGGTTATGCCTTGGGCATAAGGTTCCTCCAGCGTTTGGCCATTAACTGTCACCACACCATCATGGATAGCCACCTGATCTCCTTCTAGCGCAATCACTCGCTTGACCATGACAATCTTTTCTCCGTTGATCTGCTGAGAAAACGTCACCACATCCCCCTGGTCATACCAGCCCATCCATGCTGCCACCCGGCAAATCAGCAGTGTATCTCCATGATGAAGCGTCTGTTCCATGGAGCTTCCTTCTACTCGTGCCGGAAAACATACAAAATATAAAATCAGCAGGATCAATACTGCTTCCCACAGGGCAGAGATCCAATTTTTGATGGATTTGTTCACAGTCAAGTTCTCCTTTGTGTCCAAAATTTCCCGGCCAAGCCGGTGTATTATTTTCAGTATATGCTTTCTCTTTCTGGCTTTTCAAGTCTTTTCCTCGTTGTTTTAAAAATTTGTCACTTCCTTCAAAAGGGTGGCCTTGCATACGACAAAATTCGGGATTTTTTTGCAAAAAAATGTCCTGCCAGACAAAGCCTTTGCCTGGCAAGACATGGTATCTGTTTTTTCCGGTTAATGGGTAACGCCTTAACCTTCTACGCCCATACGCTGACAGATGGCCTGATCCACGGCTTGAGCCGCTTCTTCCGCGCGCTGCATAGAATCTGCCTTCACACCATAATAAATCTTAATCTTCGGCTCAGTGCCAGAAGGCCGAACACAAACCCAATCGCCTGTCTCCAACGTATAGTGCAGCACATTGGAAGGCGGCAACGTATCTTCCTCCTCAGCCCCCGTTAGCAGATTGTGAAACTTCCGGGTCTGATAGTCCCGCACCCAAGCCACTTTCCGGCCTGCAAACGATGTGGGCGGATTTTGCCGTAGATCCTCCATCATAGCGGCTATTTTTTTCGCTCCCTCAATCCCTTCAAAGGTCAAAGAGCGGACTTTTTCCTGATAATAGCCATACTTCTGATATAGCTCCAGCAGGCCATCGTACAGTGTCATGCCTCTCTTTTTATAGTATGCCGTCATTTCTGCCACCAACATGCTGGCTGCCACAGCATCTTTATCCCGGGCATATGTACCGGCCAGAGAACCATAGCTTTCTTCAAAACCAAAAAGATAGGTATATGCTCCGCTTTGCTCAAACTCTTTGATCTTCTCGCCGATGTATTTAAAGCCTGTTAATACATCAAATACCTTCACCCCATAGGCCGCCGCAATGGGCCGCACCATTTCTGTAGAAACAATGGTTTTAACCAATGCGCCGTTTGCAGGCAGCTTGCCCAGTGCTTTTCTTTGGCTAAGCACATATTCCGCCAGTAATGCTCCTGTCATATTTCCTGTCAGCACCACATAGGCGCCAGCATCATTTTTTACCATCACACCCACCCGATCTGCATCAGGATCTGTGGCAATGATAACATCTGCCCCTTCTTTTTGGGCAATGCCAATGGCCAGGGTAAATACTTTCGGATCCTCGGGATTGGGATAACCCACTGTGGTAAAATTGCCATCTGGCAGTTCCTGCTCTGGCACCACAAACACATGGCGGTATCCTAGTTCACTTAAAAGCCGCCGCACAGGCAGATTCCCTGTCCCATGCAAAGGCGTATACACGATTTTTAGATCTCCGCCCATCTCTTGGCCAAGCTCCGGATGAAGACTGATCTTCTTGACAGCGTCCAGATACGCCCGGTCCACCGTCTCTCCAATTACTTCATAAAGGCCCTGCCGTTCTGCTTCAGCACGGCTGAAACTCCGCACCTTGCTAAAATCAGTGATAGCGTTCACCTTTTCGATAATCTGGCCATCTTTGGGGTAAGGCACTTGGCCGCCATCTTCCCCATATACTTTGTAGCCGTTATACTGAGGAGGATTATGACTGGCCGTAATCACGATGCCGGCGTCACAGCCCAAATAGCGCACCGTAAAGGAAAGCACCGGCGTGGGCCGTAAAGAATCAAACACATAGGCTTTGATGCCGTTACCAGCCAGCACCAAGCCAGCCCGCTCTGCAAAAGCGGAAGATTGATGACGAGAATCATAGGCAATGGCCACAGACAATTTTTTCCCTGGATGCGCTTGTTTCAGATAATCTGCAAGGCCCTGGGTCGCCCGGCCCACTGTATAGCGATTCATCCGGTTGGTACCGGCGCCCATAATTCCCCGCAATCCGCCTGTACCAAATTCCAATTCTTTATAAAACCGTTCTTCGATCTCCTTTGGATCATGCTCGATGGCAGCCAGTTCCGCCTTTGTTTCTTCATCAAACGTAGGATCTGTCAGCCAGCGCCGGTATTCTTCCATATAGCCCATCACAATTACCTCCTTCAGCCCATCAATCATTTTCTTGCAAAGATATGGTCACACGGGTATCCGGCCCTTGTACATCCACCGTTTCCGTGTTTTCTTCTCCATTCAGTTCTGCCCGGATCTCATGTTCCCCGAAAGGCAGCGATGTCATCACCGGTGATACCCCCACATAATCGCCATCGATATACACCTTCGCCCAGCCGGGATCCGTATAAACAATGCAGTTCCCTGTTTCCGGCGTTTGTTCTTTTTCGGGTACTTCTTCCGGTACCGGAGGAAAATATGGCGTTACTTCTGCAATCTTCTTTAGCTGTACCTGCAATGACAGGGGTTGTGCGCCCACTTCCACCGTTTGGCCCCAACGTTCATATCCTTCTAAATACACATCTATACGGTGGCTGCCGGGCGTAGTCTCAATAACCGATTGTCCCGCGGGCTGTTCTATGCCATCCACATAAATCAGCGCCCCGGCAGGATTCACCGTTACAGTGATTGTGCCCATTTCCACCTTCTTGGCTGCCTGGGATAAGTCAAGGGTAGTGCGTTCATCCTGGTCGATATTCACGTAGACGGTATATGGCTCGATGTTATCCCCAGATATTTCTAATTGATGCCGGCCACAGCCCAATTCCACTAAGCCCGTGGAAAGATCTAACGGCATTTCTTCCTCATCCAGCAGCACCTGCAGATGATCTACCAACTGACGGTTTTTAAAGTATAAATATCCATGGCTGGCCTCCACCCGCAGGGAAAGCACTTCTTCACCCTTGCCCATCATTGTCACCGTATCCAAAGGAGAAATATCTCCCGGAGAAACGGTTTTATCCTCAAAAATAAAATAGGCATCCTCTCCATAGTGATATGTCTTACCATCCAATAGGATCTCACGGGCAGCAAAATCCACCTCGGCACCCGTCACTTGCTCCAGCCGCCAAACGCCTGGCGCCAATGCCAAAGAACCAAGAATATCGCTTTCGCCCTTTCTTTCATAGGCTACCACATCTCCCGCGGCTAAACCTGTGTAGGAAATCACTTGACCTTGCTCATCTTGGAACTTGGTTTCCAAATCCACGGTCAGCTGAAGTTGTTCCTTGCGGTCGATATCATAAAGTGCAATAGTGCGGCCATTTCCAGGCAAAAGCACCGCCAATCCTTCACTGGTTTCGGCCCGCTGGGCATCTGTCAGCACCGGCGTATTTGCAGAGCCTTCCGGCACGGTAGCCTCAGACGGCCCACCGCCAGTATACACCATGGCCCCCACAAAAATGCAGAAAAAAACCAGTACGCCCGCCAGTATCACCGCTTTCCAAAAATTTTTATTTTCTGGTTGGCTCTCTTGCCCTGGCATCGAAACCGAAGACCGGCCTGATGCGCCAGAGGGCTTCACCTTTTCCCTTGGGGAAGGTTGTAACGAGGAAGCAGGCTTAACGGGATGAAACTCTTGGGTGGCTCCCCGTTCTGTTTCTTCCCGGACTTTGTCATTGAGCCGGTCGAGGCGGACGGTGGCGCCAAAATCGTCTGCTTGATCTTCAAAATGATAATGCGGCATGGCCCATTCTCCTTTTCACAAAGCTCATCTCTTTTTTTCTATTTTACTGATTTCTCTAACGCTTGGCAAGCGAAAAAAGGATGCCGAGAGCGCTTTTTTTGCCGGAAGATACCTTTTATGCAAAAAGAAACGGCCTCTTGCCTCTTTCACAATCGATTTTACTTTCCAAAAGATAAACCGCGCTTATTCAACCACCGTCTATTTTTATCGCCCAAAAAATGACGGTCTTAGATGATGATTTCCCCTTCATGATTTTCTTCGTAAAAAAATGGCGAAGCCAAAGGCTCGCCATTTTTTCTCACAGCCACTGTCGTAAATCTTCCACCAGAGCTGTCACATCATCTTCTTTTGTATACCAGCTTGTGCTAAACCGCACCAAATGGTTTCCATCCTCTTGGATGCCAAAATCATACACTTCATACTTTTCTTCTATTTTTTTGAGCAATGCATCACTGGCAATGATGAACTGCTGATTTGCCCTAGAATCAAAGGGAATCGGCGCCCCTTTTTCTTCTTGAATGGCTCGAATCCGCAGCGCCTGTTCATTGGCATGTTTCGCCAAATCAAAATAAAGCCCATTTTCTAACAGCGCCAAAAACTGCAGGCCCAGCACCCGGCCTTTCGCCAGCACGCCGCCTTTGTGCCGCATCATATTACTAAATCCTTTTTTTAGCGCTGAATTACAGATCACCATAGCTTCGCCAAACATCGCGCCCTGTTTTGTGCCGCCAATATAAAACATATCGCAGAGCCGGCCAAGATCATACAGCGTGATATCGTTGCCTTCTCCCATCAGACCATAGCCCAGCCGAGCACCATCCAGATATAGCGGCAGCCCATATTGATGACAAACGGCACTGATTTCTTCTAATTCAGCTTTGGAGTACAACGTACCATATTCCGAAGCATGGGAAATATATACCATTCCCGGCTCCACCAATTGCTGCCAGGCATGATCCGTCTGATAGGTCTTGACGGCATCTTCAATCTGCTGAGCCGTCAATTTTCCGTCTTTCGTAGGCAAAGCCAACACTTTGTTGCCCCCCGCTTCAATGGCGCCAGCTTCATGACCATTGATGTGGGCCGCCGTTGTACACAGCACGCCCTGATACGGTTTTAGGAGAAACGAGATCGCCGTGGCATTAGCAATGGTGCCGCCCATAAAAAAGTACACCGCACCCTCCGGTCGTCCCACCATGCCCAAAATCAACCGCTCTGCCTGTTTACAGTACTCATCTTTGCCATAAGTGGTGGTTTGTTCCATATTGGTCTGCACCAGTCGATCCATCACTTGCGGCGCACAGGCAACAGCATAGTCACATTCAAAATTGATCATGATTTTCCTCCTTTGTGTAAATCATTCATCTCAGGCCATAATATATTAATATGATACACATTACTTTCTCATTATAGCATATTTCCACAAAAAAACAAGTCCTCATTTTTTTCCCATTTGTTTTTCCAGGGTGAACATTTTTCATTCTTTTCTCTGGACCACCAGCCAGTTTCTCCGCACACTACCGTTTATCTTTCTTTCCTTCTAAAACCTTCTAAAAGAATTCTTAGGGGATAAAACAGTGCATCTAATCCCTCTCCTGCAAGAACGAAAAGCCGGTTTTGCTGGCTTTATTCCCTTATATATGGCCCTATGGCATACTCGTCTGAGGCAATCCACACCGGCGGTCTATTCTTTGGAAGACATACATCGGAAAGAGGTTTTGGAGCACAAAAAAGGCGGGAGTACTTCCCGCCTTGCCGCGCTTGATATCCTATATTTAGTATAAACCAGGCAGAACGCCGCTAAATAGGCTTAATACCAAAACCGTAATAAAGCCTGTAATACCGGCAATCAGTCCGCCCACTGTCCATATTTTCATCGTATCAGAGAAACTAAAGCCAGAAAAACGATTAATCACCCAGAAGCCGGAGTCATTGGGTAAAGACAAGCCAACGCTACCGCAGCATACCGCTAATCCCACCAAAACAGGAGAGGCACCTACAGCTGCAATGGTTGGCGCTACAATGGAACTGGTGGTAACCAATGCCACCGTAGCAGACCCCTGTGCTGCTCGCAAAATCTGGCTAAGCAAAAATGCCAACAAAATCAACGGCATATTCAAATCGCCCATAACGCCCACCAGATAATCACCAATGCCGGAAGCATTGATAATCTGACCAAAACTGCCGCCAGCGCCGGTAATCAGAAAGACCATCCCTGCTTGACCTGCAGCTTCAGACAACACATCATCCATGGGGCGCTTTAAGTACTTTTTCAGCAGGATCATGGCAACAATCACGCCGATAAACAGTGCAATATTCTTATCCCCAATAAAGGCAAAAAATGTATTTACTGCTGCATTGTCGCTGCCCACAATAGTGGTAACCACAGTACCTGCCAAAATCAGTAAAATAGGTAAAAAGATCAAGAAAATTGCTAGACCGCCGGAGGGACGGCTGTCATCTTTCGCTTCCATTGCCATATCTTTTAAAATATCATCCTGCGTGCGGATCACTGCATTCTTGCTTTCTGGGAAAAACTTTGGCACCGTCAGTTTGGAGTAAAGCACGCCGCCCACCAAACAGGCCGGGATAGAAACCACTAGAGAATAAAAAATAAACGGCCCAATGGGTGCATTCACATTGCCAGCCACAGCTAATGGACCCGGCGTAGGAATCACCAGGCAGTGCCCTACAATCAGCCCAACGCCCAGTGCAGTCACAAAACGAGCAAAGTGAATCCCCGTTTTTTCCGAAAGCTGTTTTGCAATAGAAACCAAAATAACAAAGGCTGCATCAAAAAAAACTGGGATAGCCACAATCAAACCTGTGATATTCATGGCCAGCGGGGAGTTTTTAATCCCGACTTTACTTAATACTAAGTTTGCAATTTCTTCTGTGCCGCCAGTTTCATACAATAATTGTCCTAAAATAATACCGAGCGCAATTACAATGCCGATGCTTTCCATGGTTGAGCCAAATCCCGCCGCTATGTTCGTGGGTATCTCATTTAAAGGCAATCCTGTTGCCAAGCCCATCACCACAGCCACACCAATCAAGGCCAAAAAGGGATTGACTTTGAATTTGATGATTAACAGCATCAGTAGTGCAATGCCCACAAGAAAAACTGCAAGTAACATATACACTCCTCCTTACCTCAATTTTCTGGGCGCCCCTCTTTGCCCAGCACAGACAAAACCTTCTTTCCCTCATGAAAAGCAACGCGGCCCGCCTCCGGGAATATGCTCATCCATCTCCTCCGCACTCTACGAGGGAAAAGCCCCAGTTGTGGGAAGCTATAAATGAAAAAGATTTTATCTCTTCCCTTTCATCATACAAAGTTTTGATCTAATTGTCAAACAAAACTTCAATATCCTTCCTGTTTTTGTTTGTTTTTAATAAATATATCCTAATTTCTCCAATATTCTTGCGTTTTCTTCTATTTTTTCTCCTCGGAATAGTAGGGATATCCACGGGCTGTGTCCCGTACTTTTTTGCAGAAAGATCTTGGTCATTTCTTTTTCTTCTCCTCGCAGGTGCATATAAAAAGGGCCGGCAGTATACCGACCCTGCTGCACTGCCAAAGGCAAGCGCAACTTATTGTTCTGCTTTCACTTTAATCCAAAGCTCCGCCAATTTTTCTTTTAACACCTGGTTATCATGGAAAATTTCATCTTTTTCATAGCCCATCCGCGGCAGATAAGCTTCATTATCGGCATATAATCCACCTTCGCTGCTCATATCTTCCAGCACTTCCTGGTTACTAGAAGCATAGCCCACGTATTCAGAGTTGGCATAAGAGGCATCATATGTCAGCACATAATTGATGAACTCATGGGCCAAAGCGGGGTTTTCTGCATTTGCAGGAATGACCATGGCATCGCTCCAAATATTGGTGCCTTCCGCTGGCATATAAAAGCGCATATCTGGATTTTCTTCCAAGATCACCGTAGCATCACCGCTATATACCACAGCTAAGCTCTTATTGCCATTCATCATATTATCAATCACTTCGTCCGTCACATATGCCGGCTCCATGGTGTCGTTCAGCTCCCGGAGCCATTGATAAGCTTCTTCAATCTCGGCCTCATCTTCTGTATTCATCGAATAACCCAGCGCTTTAAAGGCCACCATAAAGGAATCTCGTTCAGAGTCATACATATAAATATCGCCGGCATAGTCGGTATTTCTCAAAATTTCCCACCCCTGTTCTTCAATCAGATCTGTCGGCACTGTATTTTGATTATACACAATGCCCACCGAACCCCAGAAATAAGGTGCAGAATATTCATTGCCCGGATCATAATCTAATTGTGTCAAATCTGGCACCAAGTTTTTTAAGTTTGGCAGCTTACTGTGATCCAGCTTCTGCAGCATACCTTCATTCATCAGCCGCTCGATCATATAATCAGAAGGCACCAATACGTCATAGCTGTCTCCCGCTTGTAATTTCGTATACATCATTTCATTGGAATCAAAATATTCCACAATGACATTTACGCCAAACTCGTCTTCAAAATCACTGATGAGGTTTTCCCCCATATATTCGCCCCAGTTATAAAGCTTTAAGGTGTCGGAGCCATATTTCGCAATGGCCTCCTCGCTGCCGCTAGAACTGCTGCATCCAGCACATAATACGACTGCTCCCAATAATACTGCAAAAAACCGTTTCATACTTGTTCCATCCTTTCTTCTCTTTTTTTTTCGCTTCTTTCTTTCATGGCTGGAATCAGATTTACTAAAATCAGCACCACTGTAATCAGCAGGATTACCACCGTAGAAAGGGCATTAATCGATGGGTTGATCCGCTTACTCATGGTGTAAACCAAAATAGAGATATTACTTACTCCATTGCCGGTAACAAAATAGGAGATAATAAAATCATCAAAACTCATGGTAAAAGCAATCAGCGCCCCGGAAACAATGCCTGGCATAATTTGAGGCACGATCACCTTCGTCAGTGCTTGCCAAGGCGTAGCCCCTAAGTCCATACAGGCATCGGCCAGATTCGGGTCAAGGCTGCGTAATTTGGGTGAAACACTCAGCATGACATAGGGAGTGCAAAACATCACATGGGCTAAGATCATCGTCAAAAGGCCCTTGCGCACCCCTAAAGCACTAAAAAACATCAGTAACCCAATCGCTGTTACAATTTCCGGATTCATGATGGGCAAATCGTTGACCCGTTCCACAATCGTTTTCAACACCCGACTGCTTTTGGATAAACCAATGGCAGCCACCGTTCCAATGATGGTGGAAACGACAGTGGCAATGACCGCCACCAAAATGGTATAAAACATAGCGTCCATCATATCTCCGTTAGAAAACATTCTTTCATACCATTGCAGAGAAAACCCATCCATTCTTGTTAACGACCGGCCGCTGTTAAACGAAAAGACAACGATATAGGCAATGGGTGCGTAAAAAAACAGAAAAATCAGCCCCATCCATAACTTTGAAAGCCATTTTTTTCTTCCTTTCATCCCTGGCCGCCCCCTTCAGATGCATTCCGGTCAACTTTCTTTGTAATATACATACTAATCATGATGATGACTGCCATAATCATGGAGATGGCTGAACCGAAGTTCCAGTTGCCGCTGGTAAGGAACTGGGTTTCAATCACATTCCCGATCAGCACATATTGTCCGCCACCCAACAGCTTGGGGATAAAGAAACTGGACACGGCCGGCAGGAATACCAACGTAATCCCACTGATGACCCCCGGCAAAGATAAGGGCAGCGTTACCCGCAAAAACCGTTGTACATTGCTGGCGCCCAAATCGCTGGCTGCTTCCAGCAAGCTTTGATCCATCTTTGTCAATGAAGTATGGATTTGCAGGATCATAAACGGCAGGAAATTATACACCATACCTAAGACCACTGCAAAGGAAGTGTGCAAAAGCTTCACCGGTGCCAAGCCGATCATTTCTAAAAATGTATTAATCAGGCCATTATCCTGTAAAATACCCATCCATGCATAGGTGCGCACCAACATATTGATCCAGGTAGGCAGCGTCACCAACAGCACTAGGCGCATATGCCAAGTGGGCAGTGCATTGGCAATAAAATAGGCTGTGGGATACCCAATGACCACACAGATAGCAGTCGTGGCCAGTGCAATAAGCAAACTTCGTTTGAGCACATCCAAAAAAATGGCATCGCTGAAAAAGTATGCAAAATTTTCCAAGGTGAAGCGAAAGGTAGTGACATCATTGCCACGCACCGTAAAAGCATACAGCACAATCAGCAGCATGGGCAGCACAATCATAATTGCAATCCACACCAAATAGGGGAAAACCATGGTTCGAAAGTGACGCATTGGCTCATCCCTCCTTTTCCATGATATGGATATCTTCTGGAGCAAAGCTCAGTCCCACTTCATTGCCTTCCTCATACCGATCCGTGGTATCCACCTTATAGACATAGCCCTGCGTTTTAAAGGTGACAGGATATTCACCCACCGTAATGGTTTCTGGATCAAAATCATATTCTACCTCTGTGATCTCCACGGCGCTGTCATCCACAAGGCTCCAGGCAGACGCATTTGCCCATGTTTTCAGATCTGTATCCAAGGCAATCGATTCTTGGATCTCATCCACCTTTTTAAAGAAATTAACAGCAAAAATTTCTTCCTGATATTCATTGCTGACAATCCGGTTTTCATCCCTAACGATCATATTGGCCGTGGCCCGCGTCCCCTGTGCGGTGGAAAAAACCACGGGATAAACGCCGTTTTTCGGCTCAATATGATATTCTACTTTATTAATGGACACCAGTGTGTCCGTATCGGGATTCCACGCCTGTGCATCTGCCCGAGCGATGATCTCCGCCTCTGTCAGTTCCGCCACATCGCTCACATCCAAATAAAAGTCATTGGCGCTCATCTTTTCATTGGCAGCAGTGTTGAATGTGGGTTTATCCTCTGATACTGTCATCGTCACCGTGATGCTGGTACCCGCCCGGGTTTCTACCATCGTCTCATAGTGAACGCCCTTAAAAAGCACCGATTTAACCACGCCTTTTAATAGCCCCTGTTCTTTGGGCACAATATCCAAATCCTCCGGGCGAATCACCACATCCACTCTTTCATTGGCGCCAAATCCGCTGTCTACGCAAGAAAAATGCTTATCCTCAAAAATCACTTCCCTATCCTGCACCATCACGCCATCGATGATATTGCTTTCCCCAATAAAGTTAGCCACAAACCGGTTGACAGGCTCGTTATAAATATCAATTGGCGTACCAATTTGCTGTATTTCCCCATCGTTCATCACCACAATTTTGTCACTCATGGTGAGTGCTTCTTCTTGGTCATGGGTCACATAAATAAAGGTGATGCCCACTTCTTTCTGGATTCGTTTTAGCTCATGCTGCATTTCTTTACGCAGTTTTAAATCCAATGCACCCAGCGGTTCATCCAGCAGCAGTACCATCGGCTCATTGACCAGAGCCCGGGCGATGGCCACCCGCTGCTGCTGGCCACCGCTCATCTCGGTTACACTGCGCTTGGCATACTCTTCTAAGTTCACCAAACGGAGCATCCGCTTTACTTTCTGCTCAATAATATCCTTTGGTTCTTTTTTGATCTTCAGCCCAAAGGCCACATTATCATATACATTCATATGGGGGAATAGCGCATATTTCTGAAATACCGTGTTGATTTCCCGCCGGTATGGCGGAACCGGGATAATATTCTGCCCATCAAAAAGTACTTCTCCCTCGGTTGGGTCCAAAAATCCGCCCAAAATTCGCAGAAGTGTTGTCTTTCCACAGCCAGATGGCCCTAACAGCGTTACAAACTCATTTTCATAAATATCCAGATTGATCCCCTTGAGCACCAATTGGCCGTCAAATTCTTTGACTATGTTTTTAAACTGAATCAGTTTTTTCATGATCTCCCTCCTGCCTGCCGGTTTTAAAACAGCGGCGGCGTACAAATCCAGATTACCTTCGCCATGGTGCGCTTATCATTTCTGAGGTAATGAAAGTTCTTTCCGTGCAGATAAAACGTCTCCCCTTTTTTCACAATGGTTTCCGTTTCTCCATCCACCAAGGTTACCCGTCCTTCTAACACAAAACCGAATTCCTCGCCATCATGAGGCGCCACTTCAAATGTTTTTTGCCCTGGCTCTACTTCTACCAGCACCGGCTCCATTTCATTTTTTTGGGAATTGGGTACAATCCAATGAATGGTGTATCCCTCCCGCTCATCCACAAAAAAGTCTTCCTGTCGAAATACCGATTTTTCGTCTTTATCCTCCCGGAAAAAATCCGATAAACTGGTGCCTAAAGCTTCTAAAATATCATTTAACGTTGCAATGGAGGGCGAGGTCAGATTCCGCTCCACTTGGGATAAAAATCCCTTCGTCAGTTCGCACCGGCTGGCCAATTCCTCGAGGGTCAGGTCTTTCTGCGTGCGCAGCTGCTTTATTTTTGCGCCAATATCCATGATCCGCTCCTTTCGCCGATATACCAATACAAAACAAAAAGTTTCTTTTTATTAAACCCAAATCATTATACTATATTTCGCTCAAAAATCAATATAAATCAAACAAAAAGTTTGATTTTAGTAAACTGTCTAATCGGTTTCTCAAATAGCGCCCTTCTTTTCAACAAATTATCCAAAAAACTGTTTTTCCCTATTTCATTTCGTTTTGTAACGTAGATATAAAGAAAAAATATTCTTTTTGTAAACTCCCCAGATCCTGGGCAGATTTTCTTTTGATTCTCTTCTTTTTGATTGCAGCTTCTATTCCCCTGTGATAGAATATAGGACGCAAAATATATTCATCGCCCCTGTCCAAACAGGAGCAACTGGCGGAAAGGAGTCTCTCTATGTCCCTACCTAGACCCCGTCTGATCGCTTGTGATCTAGACGGCACTTTATTGGACAGCCAAAAATTGATGTCCCCCCGATTGACCTCCTTGTTGGAGCATCTGATGGCCCAGGGCATTTTCTTTGTGCCTGCCACTGGCCGTTCTCTCTACTCTGTACCGGATAATGTCCGTACTTTAACGGGGCTAACCTACTTGATCACTTCTAACGGTGCTGCCTGCGACTGCCTATCCCCTGCCAAACGGCTATTTACAGAGTCATTGCCTACAGCTTTATTAAAGGAATTGTATGCTGCTTTTGCTGTAAGACCAACGGTAATCACCGAGGTCTTCATTGATGGCAGGGCCTATCTGGCTGAAGAAAACTATAACCATATCGCAGAACTTTATCCTGATCCGGTCATTCAGACCTATGTTCGTACCACCCGCACCCCCGTGCCGGATTTAGGTGCTTTTCTAAAAGCCCATCCCGATGGAATAGAAAATATGAATTTTGTGTTTCTGGAGCCAAAAGAACGGCAGCAAGCCCTTGATGAATTAAAACAGGATGACCACCTCACCGTCACCTCGTCTTCGCAACGTAATTTGGAAATTACCAATTCTGCTGCCACAAAGGGCCATGCCTTAGGCCGGCTTTGCCAAACCCTCAATATCGATCCTAACGAAGTTTGGACCTTTGGTGATAGTCCGAATGATGCGGACTTACTTACCTTCACTCCCTATAGCTTTGCCATGGAAAATGCCCATCCTGCCGTGGCGTCTTTGGCGAACCATCAGGCGCCTTCCTGCAATGCAGATGGGGTGTATCAAATTTTATCCCAACTGGAAATATCTCATTAGAAAGGAATCATATGGATTACATTACCCATTTAACCGAGCGGATGCTGCTGCATACCGCTGGAGACCCAAAACGTGCTCAACATTTTTTAAAAGTGCATGCCTTCGCCCATCTCATTGGCCAAAAAGAAGGTCTTTGTGCAGAGGATCAGTTTATCTTAGAAACAGCTGCTCTTGTTCACGATATCGGTATTTATGCCGCCCAAGAGCGTCATGGCAGTACCGCCGGCATTTATCAGGAGATGGAAGGACCTGCCTTGGCAGAAACCATGCTTTATGACCTGGGATTCCCTGAAAAAGTCATCCCGCGAGTTGCAGAACTTGTGGGGCGGCACCATACCTTTGCGCCAAACCTGCCACCCGATCATCAAATCTTGATGGAAGCTGATGCTTTAGTGAACCTGTATGAGGACGGAGCTGCCAAAGAACAAATCCTTGGCGTTTATCATGCTTTATTTCGCACAAAGTATGGCCGATCTCTCTGCCGCATCATGTTTGGTTTACCGATCGAAGCGGATTCTGCCTCGGCGGAGAAATAAAAGCCCGTCTTTTCCAGCACCATCTAAAAAGACGATACTTCCTGCTGCGTCAGCACAAAAAACAGATGTGCCTTCCATACTAGGGACAATCCCATGCTTTTAGGGCATTTTCCCTGTTCACGGAACACCTAGATAAAACGGATTAATGGTTTTCTGTCTGCTGAATCCGTGAATATTATTCTATCCTACCAACATAAAAAACCGTCCTACTCGGACGGTTTTTCTATTGTATTCTGCCTGATGCTATAAAACCTCTGGTCTAATTTCCTACCCCCTCCAGCTTTTATCCCA
>CAJFIN010000006.1 GCA_904381335.1 Candidatus Neoanaerotignum galli
GGTTTACCACCCGAATCCCATAAAGCAACGCATGACATCGCAGCCACTTTAGTGCAGCAAACGCACTTTCTGCTGTACCATGGCCCCATTGATCTAAGATCTTTAACGACACAAAATAGCATCCTGGCGCCACGCCGCGGTACCTGCCTTGGCTTAACGCCCCATCCCCGCCGCAGATTCCTGCCACATGGGTACCATGACCATTGTCATCATAGGGCTCTTGATGCCCCTCTACAAAATCCCGAAATAACCGGATACGCCCTTCAAAATCCTTGCGAGGGCAGATTCCCGTATCCAGCAGTGCCACTGTCACTCCGTGACCGTCTGCCCCTGTCGCCCCGTGAATGACTTCCAATGCCTCCTGCATGGATGTCACTTCCTTTATCGTAGTGCTCCCTTTATGGTATGGCAACAACGGCGTTCGGTGAATGATCATTACACCACAGTTCTAAGATATCTTCATCATTTTTTCAGCTTGTCCTCCCTTTTGATGAAAAATCATCGATAAAATGACTATTTCTCTCCACTTGCTCATAAGATACCTATGTATCAATGACCAATCCAAAGGAGGTCAAATCCCAATGACCAATCTGCTTAACCAACAAAATTTACTTCTGCTGTTACTGCTCATGAACGGTGGCCAGCCAGTTGCCGAGGGTGAAGATACATCCTGGCTCATGCTGCTGATGCTTTTGCTGTCCCAAGGATGCAGTCAAAACAGCGTGACTGCCCAATCTGGCACCTGTAGTGTCTGCGAGGCCTAAAAAAGAGGGGGCCAAGACAAATGCGGTCTGGCCCCTTTTTCTGCCTTATCTAATCTGATCACTAAAAAGGAGGAATCCTTATGCAGCATGCCTTTACGCCCCAACATTTGGAGCAGGCGCTATCTTTGCTGCGCCAAGGGCAGATGCAGCCGACCATATCCAAAACGCCTGCCACTGCTTCTCCCGCAGCTACTCCACCAGACTCATCAGATGCAGCTGATGTTCCCGCAGCCAAAGCCTCTACTCCTCCGACAGCATTGCAGGACCGTCAACGTCTCGCCCTAGAAAATGCCTTGCCTTTTCTTCCCCCATCCTGGCAGCGGCCGCTCTATATCTATTTAAAATGGCAGGAAATAGTCCATTTCACACCTACCGCTCCCCCAGACCAGCGATGCAGTTATCTTTCTCAGGCTTTGTACGATGCCATGACCGTACAAGAACAACAAGCCTATGGCCCGTTTTTACAACTTCTGGCTCGACAAAGTGGATGATTCAGCGGCCCTGGCAAACTATGCCTGGGCCATTTTTTATCAAAAAAAGACGGTCCGTATCTACGAACCGTCTTTTTTCATATGATTTAGTGAAGATTGAAAAATGCGTTCATGCCAGGATAAATTGCCACATCATCCAGTTCTTCTTCAATACGCAGCAACTGATTATATTTCGCTACCCGGTCGCTTCTAGCAGGAGCGCCCGTTTTAATCTGTCCAGCATTGACAGCCACAGCAATGTCTGCAATCGTAGCGTCTTCTGTTTCGCCAGAGCGATGGCTAACAATGGCCGTCATATTATGACGATGAGCCAAAGCAATGGCATCCAACGTCTCTGTCAATGTGCCGATTTGGTTTACTTTAATCAGGATAGCATTACCAGCCTTCAGATCAATGCCTTTTTGCAGCCGTTTTGTGTTGGTCACAAACAGATCATCGCCCACTAACTGCACTTTTCCGCCCAATTCCTTCGTCAGCATCTGCCAGCCGGCCCAGTCCTCTTCTGCCAAACCGTCCTCAATGGAAATAATTGGATATTTTTCGCACAATGCCTCCCACAAAGCCACCATTTCTTCGCTGGTGCGGACGATCTCTTTGCCCGCCATTTTGCTTTCGCCTTCAAAATGATACTTTCCATCTTCTCGATAAAGCTCGCTGGTGGCTGGGTCTAAGGCAATCTTGATGTCTTCCCCAAAGTCATATCCGGCTTTTTCCACCGCTTCTTTGATCTGATCGATCACTTCGTCTGCCGTAGCCAAATCCGGGGCAAAACCACCTTCATCGCCCACAGCGGTGGAAAGGCCCTTGCTTTTCAGCACATTTTTCAATTGATGATATACTTCAGCGCACATCCGCAGTGCATCATGGAAAGTGGTGGCGCCCACAGGCATAATCATAAATTCTTGGAAATCCACCGTATTATCCGCATGTTTACCGCCATTCATAATATTCATCATTGGCACAGGCATTGTCTTAGCATTTACGCCGCCCAGATATTGATATAATGGCAAATCCAATGCCTTTGCCGCAGCTTTTGCCACTGCCAAGGAAACGCCCAAAATAGCATTTGCCCCAAGTTTGGCCTTATTTTCCGTGCCATCCAGTTCGATCATCGCTTGATCTACGGCCACTTGATCCAATGCATTCATACCAATAATTTCATCGGCAATGACGGTATTAACATTTTCCACCGCTTCCTGCACCCCGGCGCCATTATATCTTTCGCCGCCATCGCGCAGTTCCACTGCCTCAAACTTGCCCGTAGATGCACCACTGGGCACAGCAGCCCGGCCCATCACACCGCCATCCACCGTTACTTCTACTTCTACGGTTGGATTTCCTCTGGAGTCTAAGATCTCCCGGGCATATACATCCAAAATTTCCAGATAACTTTTCATTGTTATATCCTCCTTCTTTTGCTGCTCCACCATTGCGTCATAAAATCAATTTTGCTGTATCAGCAGGCTTTTTCCTGTCATTTCTTTTGGTACATCCAGCCCCATCAGCTCTAGTAACGTAGGCGCAATATCTGCCAGACGGCCGTTTTCCCGCAAGCCTACACCCTTTGGTCCATGAACCAAAAGAAAAGGCACTGGATTTGTGGTATGAGCGGTAAAAGGCTCTCCTGTCGTCTCATCAATCATCTTTTCACTATTGCCATGGTCAGCGCATAAAAACATCTGTCCATCAGCTTTTACTAAGGCGTCCACCACTCGGCCAACGCACTGGTCCACAGCCTCAACGGCTTGGATTGCCGCCTTCATCACACCAGTATGCCCCACCATATCACTATTGGCATAATTCACCACAATGAAATCATATTTCCCTGACTCAATGGCATCCACTAGATGATCTGTCACCTCATAAGCGCTCATTTCCGGCTGCAAATCATAGGTAGCCACCTTCGGCGAAGGAACCAAAATACGATCTTCCCCTGGATACGGCGTCTCCACCCCTCCATTAAAAAAGAACGTCACATGGGCATACTTCTCCGTTTCCGCCAAACGCAGCTGGGTTTTCCCCAAGGAAGAAAGATATTCCCCCAAAGTGTTTTTCAGTTTTTCTGCCTCAAAAGCCACCAAATGATTGGGTATCGTTTTATCATATTCGGTAAAGGTCACCATCGTAGCTGCCGTTACTCGTTTTTCTCTCGTAAAGCCTGTAAAATCTGGATCACAGATGGCACGGGTGAGCTGTCTTGCCCGATCAGGACGGAAGTTATAAAAGATGACTGCATCTTCCGGCTCAATCATTCCCACAGGCAGACCGTTATCATCTACCACCACTGCCGGCACAAGGAACTCATCCGTAACTCCCTGTTGATAGCTCTGCGCCAAATAGGCTTTCGGGTCAGAAGTCTGATTTCCCCGGCCCAGGGTCAAGCAATCATATGCTTTTTGCACCCGATCCCAACGATTATCCCGATCCATGGCATAGTAGCGCCCTGACAGAGAAGCCACAGCACCGACACCCAATTGCTTTATTGTAGCTTCAATTTCTTCCAAATAACCCTTTCCTGATGCGGGCGGGCAATCCCGACCATCAAAAAAGCAATGGACATAAACACGATGAAGCCCTTGCTCCTTTGCCAGGCGTAACAGTGCTTTGAGATGGTCGATATGGCTATGAACGCCACCATCGCTCAATAATCCCATTAGATGCAAGGCGCTGTTTTCCTCTTTCACCCTGCGTATTGCTGCCAACAGGGCAGGGTTTTGGAAAAAATCTCTTTCTGCAATACTTTTGGTGATACGGGTCAGCTCCTGATATACTACCCGGCCAGCCCCAATATTTAGGTGTCCCACTTCGGAATTTCCCATCTGGCCATCCGGCAGCCCTACCGCCAACCCACTGGCATATCCTTTCACAAATGGATTCTCCCGTTTCAGTTGATCCATCACAGGCGTATTCGCCTGGGCAATGGCGTTTCCCTCTACCGTATCACTTAGACCATACCCATCCAGAATCATCAAAACTGTCGTTTTCATTTGCTCACCTTATACTTTACGATCTGTCCAAATTCTGCTTTTAAGCTGGCGCCGCCCACAAGCCCGCCATCAATATCTGCTTTAGCCAAAAGAGAGGCCGCATTTTTTGCGTTAACGCTGCCGCCATACTGAATCCGAACCTGATCGGCGGCCGCATCACCAAATACTTCCCGCACCACCTGACGGATGGCCGCGCATATTTCCTGGGCCTGATCATCTGTGGCTGTTTTGCCAGTTCCAATGGCCCAAATAGGCTCATAGGCGATCACGAGACCAGCCACCTGCGCCGCCGTCAGTCCCAGCAGCGCTTTTTTCACCTGGATACGGATATGTTCAACCGTAATGCCTTCTTCCCGTTGGGTTAGGGTTTCTCCCACACAGATGATAGGGATTAGGCCATGTTCCAACGCTTTTTTTACTTTCCGATTGACCATTTCATCCGTTTCCCCAAAATACTGCCGGCGCTCAGAATGGCCTAAAATCACATAGGTAACACCGCATTCGGTGAGCATTTCAGGAGAAATTTCTCCTGTAAAGGCGCCTTTCTCCTCAAAATACATATTTTGGGCTCCCAAAGCGATATTCGTCCCCTTTAATGCTTCTCCCACAGGGATCAAATCCACTGCTGGCACACAAAAAGCAACATCCACTTCGTCAGTATCCACTTCTGTCTTTAAAAGCTCCACCAAATCCACAGCTTGCTTTGGCGTCATGTTCATCTTCCAGTTGCCCGCAATGATCTTCTTTCTCATTTTAAAGACCGCCTTCCTTTTATTTGTCATCCACCGCTGCTACTCCCGGCAACTCTTTTCCCTCTAAAAATTCCAGCGAGGCACCGCCGCCGGTGGAGATATGGCTCATTTTATCGCCAAAGCCCAGCTGATTGACCGCTGCAGCGCTATCGCCCCCACCAATAATGGTGGTTGCATCGGTAAGAGATGCCATGGCTTTCGCTACGGCAATGGTTCCCTTGGCAAAGGCTGGAAATTCAAACACGCCCATAGGCCCATTCCAAACCACCGTCTTTGCCCCTTTTAAGGCATCAGCAAACAAGGCAGCTGTTTTCGGGCCAATATCCATTCCTTCCCATCCGGTTGGAATTTGGCTGGCCTCCACCACCTTGGAGGGCGCATCTGCCCGAAACTCCTGCACCACCACCGTGTCCACCGGCAGCAAAAGTTTTACCTTCTTTTCTTCTGCAGCAGCCATCATATCCTTTGCATAACCAATATTCTCTTTATCCAGCAAAGAATTGCCCACTTCATAGCCTTTGGCAACCAAAAAGGTGTAGGCCATACCGCCGCCAATAATTAAAATATCCACCTTATCCAGTAGGTTTTTGATGACACCGATTTTATCAGCCACCTTCGCCCCACCAAGGATTGCCGCAAAGGGACGCACCGGGTGATTGACGGCATTACCCAAATACGTAATCTCTTTTTCCATCAAATAGCCTACAGCCGACTCTTTAACGTATTTCGTTACTCCTACTGTAGAACAATGAGCCCGATGGCTGGAGCCAAAGGCATCGTCCACATAGACATCGCACAAACTTGCCAATTCCTGGCTGAAATTGTCTTCGTTTTTCGTTTCTTCCGGCCGGAACCGAGTATTTTCTAACAGGACAATATCGCCATCTTTCATGGCTGCCACAGCTGCTTTCGCCTTCTCCCCCACCACGGTTTCATCCGCGGCAAATACCACCGGCAGATTCAGCAACTCAGAAAGCCGTTTTGCCACCGGCGTCAGGCTCAAATCCGGCTGGTAAACACCCTTTGGCTTTCCCATATGAGAACAAAGGATAACTTTCGCCCCTTCGCTTTGCAGCTTACGAATCGTTGGCAGGGCGGCGGTGATGCGGTTATCATCCGTAATCTTTCCCTCTTGGATGGGTACGTTAAAATCACACCGCACCAACACCCGTTTTCCTTTCACTTGCAAATCATCAATGGTCTTTTTCTGCAGCATATGAAAACTTCCTTTCCTGGGCAAGATATCAATACCAAGTTCTGCCATTCACGATCATTATACACCAATCCCCCTCCCCTTTCAAGGGAAGGAACGCTTCGGAGAAAAGATTGTGAAGAACCTTTTTCCCTCTAATACTTCTTTTTCCTTGTATCACACACAAAAACAAAGCAGCTGCGGACTTTTGCCCGTCAACTGCTTTGTTTTCTTGATCCATGTTCTGTTTAATATTCGATGCCTTCCCGTGCCAAAAATCCCTGCTGGAAAGGGTGCTTTTTGGCGATAAACTCCGTTTCATAGTCTGCTCTCGCCTTAAGCCAATCTGGACAATGCCCGCCCGTCAGCACAATGTCCCGCCGGGCCGTAGACCGGTTTAAGACTTCTTCCACCTGCTGCCGCTGCACTAAGCCGCCTTCTAAAGCCCAAAGTACCTCATCGAGCACCAATACGCCCTCCTGTTTTGGCCAAAGGGCCGCCTGACGCAGCAGTTCTTCCTGCTGCCAAGCCCATCTTGCCCGGTCAGAAGCCGTCATTTCCCACAAAAAGGGGACCGGTTCTTTTGCTGCCGCCACCGCAATCCCCCACCTGCGCAGCATTACGATTTCTCCCGATGAGCCATCCTTTAAAAACTGCACCAAAAGCGTTGCCTTACCTCGTCCTGCCGCCCGTACCAAAAGTCCTACCGCCGCAGTTGTCTTCCCTTTTCCAGCTCCATGATATACCTGAATCATTTGGCCACCACCGCTCCAGCAGTATATTTATGGCGGAAAAGATATGTCAGATAAATAATATCTGCAATCATCGTCACAATCCACGTTACAGGATAAGATAAATACAAGATAAGCGGCTCAGGGAAAGCAACACAAACCGTGCTCATCCAAAGAATCCTCAGGCCGCAAATACCCACTACGCTAATGAGCATTGTCACAAAGGCATATCCTAGTCCCCGCAGGCTGGCCACCAGCACATCCAAAATACCACACAAAAAATACAAGGAAACAATGATATGGAGCCGTTCCACCCCAATGGCAATCACATCAGGTTCTGTGGAGTAAATACCCACCAGCGCTTCGTCAAAAATATAACAGAATATCGCTTCGGCAATGCCAACCAGCGTTGTCAGCAAAACGCAAATCATCATCGCCTGCTTCACTCGTTCCCGCTTTCCCGCGCCATAGTTCTGGCTGACAAAACTTACTGCCGTCTGAGAATATGCACTCATGCCGGCATAAACAAACCCTTCAATATTCCCGGCAGCAGAATTTCCCGCCATAACAGTGGAACCAAAAGCGTTCACATTGGTCTGGAACATCACATTGGAAATGGAAAACAAGAGCGACTGCACACCCGATGGAATCCCAATACCCAAAATTTCCTTCAGCCGCTGCATAGTAATACCCATTTTTTGAAAGAAAAACTGACAGGGTCCTTCTAGTTTTGTCAGGCTCAAAAGCACCAACACCGCAGAAACATACTGACTAATGACTGTAGCCAAGGCCACGCCTAAGACATCCAAATGAAATACAATGACAAAAATCAAATTCAGTACCACATTGATGATACCTGCCAAAGACAGATAAAGCAGCGGCCGTTTTGTATCCCCCAAAGCCCGCAGTACAGCGCTGGCAAAGTTATAGACCATCAGCGCTGGCATGCCCCAGAAATAAACTTTTAAATATACTGCCGATAGATCAATAACATTTTCCGGCGACTGCATCAGGCGCAGCAGCGGATAGGTGATAAACTGTCCTGCCACGGTTAAAAACACACCGCATATCAGCCCCATGGTAATGGAGGTATGGACAGATTCCTGAATCGCCGCTTCATTTTTATTCCCAAAATGCCGGGCCACAATGGCGTTAACCCCCATAGAAATACCGATAAAAAAGTTGATGGTCAAATTCACAAAGCTTGTGGTACTGCCCACCGCCGCCAAAGATTCCTCCCCTGCAAACCGGCCCACTACCACAATATCTGCCGCATTAAAAAGCAGTTGCAAAATCCCTGTTAAAATCAAAGGAATGCTGAAAATCAGGATCTTGCTCCATAAAGACCCTTCGCACATGTCCATTTCCCGCTTTTTTTGCATGGACGACCCTCCTTTTTGTGCCTCTACCGTACTTCCAGCACACTTCCTACACCCACTTCTTCCACCTGAAACTGTTTTGCCAGTGCGGCCTTTGCCGCAAAAGAAGTGCAATGGCAGGGATAAAGAACCTGAACCCCTTCTTCCCGCAGCACTGCCGCAGTCTGTTCTAACGCCTCATCTGCCCGTTGCAGATGGAAACCACCAAAAATACCGATGATCTTTTCTCCGCCATTGACTTCTTTTGCATACCGAAGTATATTGCTCAGTCCACTATGGGAGCAGCCCGTCAGAAGAAACAGCCCATTTTCCCCTCGATAGACCAAAGCACTATCATCCGGTAGATAATCCGGCGTTTTTTTCTCCCCATCCCGCACTTCGCCCACCGGATGGGTATTTTCCCATGGCGTCCGCCGGGGAATTTCACCTAAAAACAGCAAATGTTTTGAAATGCGCCGAGGTTTCTTCGTCAAATGGACGGACATCATTCGTCCCAGCACTTCCTGGCTTACAGGCATACCAATATACCGATCTTTATCCCATTTATTCCCAAAACAAGCAGGATGGGCCGTCAAGCTCTTGCCCTGCAAAATCCCTGCCGCCAGCAACTGAGGCAGGCCGCCGGTATGATCCCAATGTCCATGAGAAAGCACCACTTCCTTTGCCTGCCGCAAAGGGATGCCTAACCGGGAAGCGTTCTCCAATATGACGCCGCCAGAACCAGTATCAAATAAAATCTGACAATCTTCATCCTCAATCCAAACGGATAAACCATGCTCTGCAAGAAGCCGCCGGGAAAAAGGCACATGATTTTCCGCTATCACTGTTAGTTTCATCGGCCTAACCCCCCTTTCTTTTTATTGTAACATACCACCAGGACAAAAGGAATGGAAAATGATCGGTTTCTAGCATAAGTCTCTTTTCTGATAAAAATAAAATAATTTTATTGACAAAGAAAAACCAGCGTGGTATTTTAGTAATGGATTTTAGTGCAAAGAAAATCTTTTGCCTAAAAAAGTTCATACGCAACATGTTAAGTAAAGGGGTGCACCACCACGGGTGTATCCCTTTTTGTGCGTGTTTTCCAAAAACTCACCGAAAGGAGGCGCCCGAACATGACCGTAAATGGTGTATCTATGCCGCTGAAAACAGCCATCACCTTGTCTGAATTTTTAAACGAGGAGCAGTACGATCTAACCAAAATTGCCGTGGAGCGCAATGGCCAGATCGTCCCCAAAGCCGACTATGACCAAACCATGCTGGCCGATGGGGATCATTTGGAAATCGTCAGCTTCGTAGGAGGAGGTTAACGGATGGCTGTTTCTTTTTTTTATCAGGGCAATCCCTGCCGGACAGAAGGGACACTGGCTACCCTTCCTCACCCAGCTAAAGGCTATTTTATCGCCAACGGGTTTACTGCTCCGCCAGATCGTCCCATCCAAGAGGGAGATCAAATCTGGTTTATCCCTGAAGGACAACTTCCGTCTGCCGCCGCCTATGCACAAATCCTATCCGCCCGTTATACACCAAGCGTTTATGAAAAGCTAAAACAGGCAAAGGTAGCCATTGCCGGCCTGGGCGGTCTTGGCAGCCATATTGCTTTATTTTTAGCCCGTGTCGGCGTAGGTGAACTTTTGTTGGTCGATTTTGATTCGGTGGATTTTACAAATCTCGGCCGGCAAAATTACACCCTGGCGGATCTGGGTCGGCCAAAAACAATGGCCACAGCAGATCATCTTTCTGCCGTTAACCCCATCTTGCAGGTAAAAACAGCCCAAGTGAAGGTAACGGCGGAAAATGCGCCCTCCTTGTTTCAGTCATACCCCATCGTTTGCGAAGCTTTCGATCAACCGGAAAACAAGGCGGCGTTTGTTAATGCACTGCTGGCAAACACAACTTGCACCCTCATCACCGGCAGCGGTATGGCCGGGACGGGCAGTGCCAATGATATTCACACCCGCCGGGCCATGGGCCGGCTCTACATTTGTGGTGATGAAACCACAGATGTCCAGGAGGGAACCAGCCTATTTGCCAGCCGTGTGGCCGTTTGTGCCGGGCATCAGGCCCACATGGCACTGCGGCTGATTTTAGGGGATACATCTCCATAAGGATAATCCACCAAATGACATCCAGCAGTAATTCTGCGTATCCATTCCAATACAGGAATCCATAAATTCATAGAAAGGGTAGATATTATGCAAAACGATCCTTTGATTTTGGGCGGGCATACGTTCCATTCCCGCTTCATTTTAGGCTCCGGTAAATTTTCTTTGGAGATGACAAAAAAAGTCATCGAAAATGGCGGTGTCGAAATGGCCACCTTGGCTGTGCGCCGCACCAATGCCGGCGGCCGGGAAAACATCCTCGACTATATGCCAGACAACGTCACTCTGCTACCTAATACCTCTGGCGCCCGTACTGCCGATGAGGCTGTTCGGATTGCCCGTTTGGCCCGGGAACTGGGCTGCGGCGACTTTATCAAAGTAGAAGTCATCCGGGATACAAAATACCTCTTGCCTGATAACCCGGAAACCGTAAAAGCTACAGCGCTTTTGGCTAAAGAAGGGTTCATTGTTCTGCCCTATATGTATCCAGATTTAAATACCGCCCGGGATCTTCAGGCAGCCGGTGCTGCCGCCATCATGCCTTTAGGTGCTCCCATTGGCAGCAATAAGGGCTTATGCACCAAAGATTTCATCCAAATCCTGGTGGATGAAATCAATCTGCCCATCATTGTAGATGCTGGCATTGGCCGTCCCTCCCAGGCTTGTGAAGCCATGGAGATGGGTTGTGCCGCCGTTATGGCCAATACCGCCATTGCCACAGCCCAGGATGTGGGAGAAATGGCCACGGCCTTCCGTCTCGCAGTGGAAGCTGGCAGAAAAGCTTATCTAGCTGGCCTTGGCCGGGTATTGACCGACCGGGGCGAAGCGTCCAGCCCTCTGACAGGTTTTTTGCAGGATTAAGGAGGGAATATAATGCAGCAACAACGTACCGATCATATGGCCTATCTACCGAACATGGAACAAATAGGCGAAGAATTGTTAGAAGAAGTGCTCAAAGAAACACGAGCCATTGATTTTTCTGTTTTTACAGAGGATGATGTGGCAACGGCCTTATCCAAAGAAAATCTTTCTAACCGGGATTTTGCCGCCCTTCTCTCCCCGGCCGCTCAGCCGCATTTGGAAGAGATGGCCCGTAAAGCCAAAGCGGAGACCCAGAAACATTTTGGTAATGCCGTTACCCTGTTTACGCCCCTTTATATTGCCAATTACTGCGAAAACAACTGCATTTACTGTGGCTTTAACTGCAAAAATAAAATCCATCGGGGCAAATTGACCATGGAAGAAATTGAGCATGAGCTTCAGGTCATTGCCAAAACCGGTCTGGAAGATATTCTTCTGCTCACCGGAGAAAGCCGCAGCCAATCTGATGTGAAATTTGTGGGCGAAGCTGTGAAGCTGGCCGCAAAATATTTTGCACTAGTGGGAATTGAAATCTATCCCCTCAACAGCGATGAATACCGCTACCTGCATAAATGTGGTGCAGATTATGTTTGCGTCTATCAAGAGACGTATGACCCCGATATTTATGAGCAAATGCACTTGAGCGGCCCAAAGCGTGTCTATCCCTATCGCTTCCATGCCCAGGAACGCGCTCTCATGGGCGGCATGCGGGGTGTTAGCTTCGGCGCTTTGTTAGGCTTAGGGGAGTTTCGCCATGATGCGTTTTCCACGGGGCTGCATGCCAAATTGGTTCAGCAGAAATATCCCAAAGCAGAAATCTCCTTCTCTCCGCCGCGGCTGCGTCCATTTATTAATAATGCAGAAGAAAATCCCAAGGACGTCCACGAAACACAGCTGCTGCAAGTCATGCTGGCCTATCGGCTGTTTTTGCCCTATGCAGGCATCACCATTTCCACTCGGGAACGGGCGGGGTTCCGAGACCATGTCATTGGCCTATGTGCCACAAAAATCTCTGCCGGCGTAAAGGTTAGCGTAGGCGGCCATGATGAAGCAGCCAAAGGCGATGAGCAATTTGAAATTTCTGACCCGCGTTCTGTGGAGGAAGTGGTTTCTGCCATCCAAGCCCATGGCCTTCAGCCCGTATTTGTAGACTATGTTCGGGTGTGATCTGCCGGTGATGGCCATCACCGACCGCCACTTATGTCCCCACGGCCTGGTGCCCCGACTCCAAGAGATTCTGCCCTTGCACCCAGCCGCTTTGCTGCTGCGGGAGAAAGATCTGGATGAAGCAGCTTATCAAGCCCTAGCTCAAGAGGTGCTCCCTCTATGTCAAGAAAATGCCGTGCCTTTGATTCTCCATGGCCGGCCCGCATTGGCCCGCCGTTTAGGCGTTTTCGCCATCCATCTGCCTATGCCGCAGCTGCTTTCTGCCACCAAGGAAGATCTGGCAGGCTTTTCCTGGATCAGCACCTCCATCCATCGACCGGAAGAAGCCGCTCTGGCAGCCCAACACGGCGCCACCGCCCTTTTGGCTGGGCATATCTTTCCCACCCAATGTAAAGCGGGATTGCAGCCTCGGGGTTTGTCCTTTTTACAAGAGGTTTTGGCGGTCTCCCCATTGCCTGTCTGGGCCATTGGCGGTATTCACCAAGCCACCCTGCCTTTATTGGTCACAACAGGATGTGCTGGCGCCTGTATGATGAGTGAATGGATGAACGGGCATCCCATACCTTAACGCACCTGGCAGAACGAGCATATGAGAGAGCTCCTTTCCTCTTTAGATAGAGCATGGAGCATGGGTGCAAAAATCTATATTTCGATATCACCAAAGTCAGACCGAAGGGGTTCTGCCCCTATCCTCCGGCTAAATGGCTTCCATTGTCCATACTAGACCGGCTCTCTCTTTGTGAAGGATCGTTCCGTCATGGAAAACCAACATCCTTTTCTTTTGTACATCAAAACCTCCTTTTGCCGTAGGGTAATCTGCTTGCCAATCACAAGCCCCTACTGTCAAAAGGAGGTTTTCTTTTCTCATAACACAAAAAACATTACTGCAGCCAAAAATCCGGACATTTTGGCGCCATAAAAAGGACCTGCTCATAAATTGCCCTCAGGGGACGTTAAAAAGAGAGTATCACCGCTGCCAAAACAGCCGATCAATTTTTCATTTCCCTTTCTTTCTGGCTGTGAGTAATTCATTTTCCCTGGCAGAAAGTGGTTTTTTCCCCTGATTCTTATGGGCTGTGATGATTGTGCCGCTGGATGCATTAACCGTAATCATAACACCATGAATGGTAATATACCAGTTTTTCCCTTTTCTTTCTATGATGGCCTCTTCTTGTTGTATCTGTCCTTTGCACCACAGCACCACATCATCCACTGACAGCTGTAAATTTCTTCTGATGCGTTCCTCCCCCATGGCCGTTGTGTGTAACTTCTTCATCCATTCCATCAAACCAAAGGGATCCGGTGGTTTTCCATCCGGTGGTTTCATTTCTTCCCACATTTTCTTCCATTGCCCCTTTCTCAGCGCCATTTTCTGATACACTGGCAAAGATGCTTTGTGCTTCTCACTAGAAACACCCCCACTGCCAGATAACCACGGGCAACGCCCAAGCCACCCAAAAACCCCGTAACTAGCCGCCGGAGATTGGTAGAAGAGCGGATATTTGCTGCCTGTATGGCCCAATCAAAAAACAATATGCCAGCAAAAACCGCCGCCCATTTTGATGGAAGAATCCGTTTTTTCCAAAAGAGTATCACCGTTACTGGCAAACTCAACATCACTCCCGTACATCTGGCGCATAGCGGGAACTGATACGCTCCCAGCCGAAAACTCCGCTCCGGCTTTTGATGGCAGCCTAGTACTCTGCCAAATTTCATCGTCCATAGCCATAGACGGTCTTTTTTTGTTATGCACGAAACTTCATGCCGCAATCTTCACACACCCAATAATGCTTCGTTTTTATCTGCCGTTCTTCTCCACATAGACCGCACAATAAACCTAAGGGTCCAAATAATATTGCACCGCAGACCCCCTTCGGGGCAGAATAATCTTTCCCTGTGCTCTCTGTTTCTGAAAGCATATGCATCCGGCTGCTGCCACATCTTGGGCAATACATCGCCATTCCTCCTTCCAAGGGTTTCATGGTTTCATCTTATCATATGCCGGTTCCAGAAACAAGGATTTTCCAAATCATTATGGCCTTGCCTAACTAGCATGGGTTGTACCAACCTTATAAAGGATGATTCAGCACCAGCGCCTAAATGATGCTGGCTTTCACTTCATTTAAGCCTTAGTGGTACAAGTTTTTATTTTATGCTTTTCCTATCCCCTTTGGGTCAGGCCGGGGAGGGACAGGCTCGAAGCTTCGATACCCGCATGCCTCTCTCCGGCCCCCTCCCTTTAGATAAAACGCTGGGAGACGATGACACAGTGGGAAGGGCATGCTTTTTTCTCAGCACATCTCCTTTGGCGAAATGCACGAAGCATACGACCGGAGCCCAGGGAGGCGAGGTTGCCCCTCGATGTACCGAGTGCCCGTCCCTTTAATCCTTCGTACTTGTTCAATAAAAACTAAAAATAAAAAGTACAAAAATTTCATTTATCCCCCTAAAAAGGTCTTTGTGCGGTTTCATATTTATCTTGTCCTCTATTTTTGTTTTTTTGCTCTCTGATCGATATTCAAACACGCTTTTTTACCCACAAGGGCAATGCTTTTTGCTGAAGCTTTCCTCTCACCCACAAGGAGATCGGTTGTGAAAGGCTGCTCTGCGGTCTTACGCACGAGAATAATAAAACAAAAGCTCCCTGCCATGCGCCGGGAGCTTTGCCTTGAAGAAAGTTCTTCAAAAAAGTAAGGAAGGATGCCCTTCCGAAGGGAATTGCCCTTCGGAAGGGGTAATTAAAATAAAGGGATTTTCTTACTTACAGGATCAAGTATAATTTCCTCCTATGACCCTAATATGGCGATTATGTGAATTTTTTTTGAATGGTCAGTACTGGTAAACCCAAGCGCCTAGATTGAGATAGACCGCAAAAGCGGTCCAAAAAAGATACGGGATCTGGAGACGGGCTGCCAAACGATCGATCCGCCGAAATGCTCGAAACATGGCAAAAATCATAAACCATAAGGCTACTATCCATGCCAAAGCCACCCCATACCAGCTTGCCACAAAAAAGAACACCGGCCAAAGAAAATTCATCCCTAATTGTATCCAAAAAAGCCGCAGTGCTTGCTTCTTCTGCCAATAAATTCCCGCATTGGCCACTCGATAAGCACCATATCCCATAAGAGCATAAAGTACAATCCAAACCACCGGGAACACTGCCCCAGGCGGCGATAAAGGTGGCTTTGGTGCAACGGCCTGATACACCATTACCCCATCTCGAATGAGAAATCCGGCTATGACTCCTACCAATTCAGGCACAGAAATCCAAAACCATCGTTTTTTCCATTGTTTCATCCTATCACCCATTCTCAGGATATGCAAAAAATCAAACATCCATACGGCAACATCATATCCTTTTGGAAAAACGGATGAAGAAAAGAAGAAGTCATGGTTCCTTATCTTCGTTTAGGCAGAAATAGCTCAAAAAAGAATTCGATCTCTTTTTTATAGATCCAGGTAGCGCAAAACGCCCTTACGCTCTTTTTTTATCAGTACCGTTGTCTTTTTGCGCTCTTCCAGCCTCTGCTTCACCTGTTGCGGCGTAGCCCTCTTGCCTTCAAATCCCACCAAGTTCACCTGTTGATTTGGAATATCAATTTCAATCAAATCCCCTTCTTCAATATAGGCAATCGGCCCACCATCCGCCGCTTCTGGCAGCAAATACCCTACAGACGGGCCTCGGGTGGCGCCGGAAAAACGGCCATCGGTAATCAGTGCAGTGGTATTGGCCAAATCTTTTCGATTGCAGATGGCATCAGTGGCTCGAAGCATTTCTGGCATACCGGCAGCTCTTTTTCCCACATAGCGGATCACTACCACATCCCCAGGCTGAACCGTGCCATCATAAATATGGGCCACTGCTTCTTCTTCTGTTTGAAATACCCTGGCTATTCCTTCAAAGTAATACATCTGCTTATCTACAGCGCAGTGCTTAATCACAGCCCCTTCCGGCGCCAAATTGCCATACAAAATGGTCACGCCGCTATCCACATCCTCCGGGTCTGACACGGGACGGATGATCTGCTCCGGACGAAGGTTATAGTTGCGCAAAAACCCTTCACTGCGGCGAAAATACCCTGTCTTTTCCAGATAGTCTAAATTTTCTCCTAGGGTATGACCTGTAACTGTCATCTGATCAAGATCCAATTGATCTTTCAGCTCGCGCATCACCCTAGGCACTCCTCCGGCCAGATAAAAATATTGCGTTGGCCATTTCCCTGCTGTCAAAATACTGGTAAGTAAGGGCACTCCCTTTGCTGCCTGAGCAAAATCTTCTAACGTTAGGGTGATGCCTAACTCTCGGGCAATGGCAGGTAAATGAAGCACCGCATTCGTGGAGCCACCTATGGCTGCATGAACGATAAGCGCATTATGAAAGGCTTCTTTCGTCATAATTTGGCTTGGCCGAAGCCCCTCTTGCACCATTTTTGCAATACGGGCTCCTGCCTGCTGGGCAATCTGAGAAAGGATATTGGTGCCCGCAGGCGCCAAAGCGCTTCCCGGCAGCGCCATGCCCAATGTCTCTGACATCACCTGCATTGTGCTGGCCGTACCCATATACTGACAAGCGCCACAGCTAGGGCAGGCATTTTGACGCACATAAAAAGCTTCCTCTGGCGCGATGGTTTTCTGTGCTTGACGCAGATGGACCTCATAGCAGCTGTCAGCCGAAATAAAGTCTGGACCCGGCATCATTGATCCCCCGCAAACATGAATGGCTGGCAAATCTAGTCGGGCCATGGCCATAAGATGACCTGGTATCGATTTATCACAAGATGAAATGGTTACCAAACCATCAAACCCGCTGGCCATGGCATGAATCTCTACCATACCAGCAATCATATCCCGGGAAATCAAGGAGTAATTCATTCCTTGATGGCCTGTGGCAACACCATCACAAATATCTGTTACCGTATAAACTGCCGGCATAGCCTGAGCCGCATATACTGCATTTTTCACTGTATCTGCCACTTGATGCAGATGGCGACTGCCCGGATGGCTGTCACCGGCAGAAGAATCAATCAAAATTTGTGCCTTTTCCAAATCCGCTGGCGTACGGCCGCTCCCCATCCACAAGGCGTCTGTTTCCGCCCCATCCCGGCGTACCAGTTGGCTATTTCGCATGGTTGCTCCTCCTTCTCTTTCATTTGCGTATAATTATATTCTAATCTATTAATATATTATATAAAAATAGGCTGCTTGTTCAGCCTTTTATTTAAAATACTCCGGAAAAACTTCTTTCAGTTTACTAGCCGTACGCAACGTGCAGTCATGGTGCTCATCAATCAGCTGCCGGAGCTTTTCCCGATCTCCCTGCTCATAAATATCTAGAATTTCCTGATGTTCCTCCAAACTGGTACCCAGCAGCTCTGGATCATAAAAATCCAACATATGAAATCTGGTGGTATGATTATATTGAGGCTTTAGCATTTCCCAGCTTTTCTGGTGACCTGCCAAAGCAAACACCGTTTCATGAAACAAATGGTCATTTTTCACATATTCTTTCTGATCCTTTTCATTTACCGCCAATTCCTGCATCACCAAACACCGATGAACCCATTTGCGCAAAGGTGCTTTTTGAGCTAACAGCAGCTCCCACATCTCCCATTCCAGAACATGGCGCATATAAGCCGCTTCCCGAATTAACTCCACATCCAGCCGGGCCACAAACGTACCACTTTGGGGATAAATCTCTACCAACTGCTCCTGCTGGAGCACTAAAAGCGCTTCCCGCACGGGCGTACGGCTAACCATAAATTGTTCTGCTATCTCTGTATCCTGCAATACTGCCCCTGGCAGATAACCAAGATATAAAATCTGTTCCCGCAACATACTAAGGACTTCCTGCTTCGTTTTGCCGCTTTTTCTCTGTCTTACCACTGGCCCCTTCTCCTTCCTTCTGCCGTATTGTTTTCAGCCGATCTGCCGTAGTGATGGCTTCACTTCCAAATCGGCAACGAATGGCATCCATCGCCGTTTCCATCTTGTCCCATTTTTCCCGTTGCTCCTGTTCAGCAGAAAAAAGGCTCATCTGACATGCACCATCTCTCCGCAGCCCCGATGCCTGAATGGTCAGCATCCGAATGGGTTTGCCTGCTGGCCAATGCTGATGCAGTAGCGCCAAGGCAACATCCGTCAGCTCTCGAGCAGTGCGGCTGGGAGAGTGTAAACTTTTTTGCCTGGAAATGGTATGAAACGCATCGTCCCGGATTTGAAGCTGTACTGTTTCGCACCATAACCCTTGTTTTCTTAGCCGCCGAGCCACTTCTTCCGCCAGTGCATGCACTTCTCGGCGGATCTCTTCCGGCACCACAAGGCTGTGGGCAAACGTCTGCCCATTGCCCACGGATTTTGCCTCTCTCTTTTCATATATAGAAGCCACTGGCGCATCATCTTCTCCCCGAGCGTAGCGGCTGAGCATCCCACCCGCTTTTCCTAATTTTGATTGGAGAAAAGATGGATCCTCTCGGGCTAAGTCACCAATGGTTCGCACCCCTATGGCCGTTAGCGTCTTTTGAACGCTTTTTCCCACAAAAAGTAACGCCTCCACTGGTAGAGGCCACACAATCTGACGAAAATTTTCTCGATCGATAATCGTGGTTGCATCCGGTTTTTGATAATCGCTACCTAATTTGGCAAACACTTTATTGAAGGAAACGCCCACGGAAATGGTAACCCCCACTTCTTCCCGAATACGGCGGCGCAATGTATCAGCAATGGTCTTGCCATCTCCAAATAATCGCCGGCTGGCCGTCACATCCAGCCAACTTTCATCTATACCAAAAGGCTCTACCAAATCTGTGTATTCCTGATAAATGGCATTGATCCGGCGGCTAAAAGCCACATAATCTTTTCGCCTGGGCGGCACCAAAACCAAGGATGGACATTTCCGCTTTGCTTGCCATACTGTCTCCGCCGTTATTACGCCGTATCCCTTCGCCAATTCATTTTTGGCTAAGATGATGCCATGACGACTTTCCGGATCGCCACAGACTGCCATGGGTACTTTCTTTAATTCCGGATGAAAATAGCATTCCACCGAAGCATAAAATCCGTTGCAATCGCAATGGAGGATGGTCCGATCCATCATATGTTTCCTCCTTTGCTTCATTCCGGCTGTGATATTAATATATAAGAATGATTATATCATGGTTTTCTGTCCTATGCAATGTACCTTCGTTGTTTTTTGACTTTCGCCGAAAAAGAGCTATCTATTCATTTGTTAGAAAAGGATAGTTGCTGTCAATCACGCCTCATGCGAGGTGTGACCGCAAAATACACATTTTTTTTGCCGCATTACCCCAGCATGTAGGAGGACATCTTAATATTTTCTTTTATGGAATAACAAAAACAAAGAAAAACCACTTATTTTTAGGCAAACTAACCCACATATTTACAAACACCTGATGTTCGCCATTTTATAAAATGATCACTCCTTCTGGATTATAAGTTTCTTTGGCTCCGATATGCCCAACCTTATTTTTCCAATAATTTCCCAGATAATAAAACCTTAGGCTATCCGTTTCCTCATCTATCATTTTTTCTAAACGGTCTTTCAGCTTCATAAAGGTAGAATAATCAAGATCTGTTTCAAACACTGAGTTCTGGACCCTTTGTCCATAATTTTGGCATTTTTTGCAACTTTTCTCAGCCGTTTTTTCCTGAATCATCTACAGTAGAAACATCATAACTAATCAGAACCACCATTTTAATCACCTACTTGATCAAAAAGCAGGGATATTCTTTGATATCCCCACGGATATATTTTGCTAATAGATTACTTTGTACATAAGGAATTAAACCAAAAGGGATTTTTTGTTTTAGATGTGGATGAACATAGTCTGTCTCTTTTTTCCTGCCACTTTGTCAGAATCTTTTTCCTTCCGCTTTCGTTTACCCAAACTACATCTGAAACCTGCGTTTCAAAATCTTTTTCTGATATTATTTTTAAGTTAATTAATGTCAGAACAAATCTTTCTACAACACAACGATATTCTTCCACTAAGTCACATGCCAATGACTCGCGCCCGCTACGTAAACTGTGACAATATCCAATATAACTATCTAAACCTACTGTTTCTAACGCTGCTGCAAATTCATTTGTGGCAAGCGTATAACAAAAGACAACATGGCATTGACACGATCTAAAGGTGGCCTTTTATTTCGATAGATAGGTAAAGGAAAACGAAACTTTTGAATTCGTTATAAGCAAATTGAAGATTGAAAAGAAAGATTTTGCGCAATTTCCTTCTATCCCTATCACTTCTTCTATGCTTTGTGCAAGATAAACTTCCTTTGCTTTTTTCTGCAATAATTTTAAAACTTGCTGTATTTCTTCATTTTCCCGCAATGCTGTCGTATCATGTAACGTCCGTTTGATTAGTTATCTTGCATTGCTAAACTTCGCTGCCATGGTATTTTGTGCTAAAAATAACCCCTTTTTACGAAAGACATCTATTTGTCTAACCCTAAAAAATACATTCCCTTTTGTCTCTCCGCAAACCTTTGCCAAAAACTTTCCTTGAAGAGATAAAAAGTTAATTGGAATGTGTTTTTGAACACATTTTCCCATCAGTGCTGGCGAACACCTCATATAGTTGAAACACACAATATTTTCTACATTTGCAAACGGAATCCGAAGTTTGATTTCCCCTTCCACACTACAGACAAGATTTTCTCCATCTAAAGATAGGTATGACATTTCGTTGGTGATATAGATTGTATTTAATAATCTTCTCATCCTTCATCATCACTCATTTCTTCAATTTGCTGTTTTATACTCCGGAAGGATTTTTTAGAAGGCATACACACATCTTTCAAAGAACAGCCACCACAATGTTGATTTCGTTTGATTGGTAGAATCATTCCTTTGCCTAGATACAGTTTCATCTCTTCCAAAACCATTTTTAGTTTCTACTCATAGAATTCATAGTTTGTCTGGAAAGGCAATGCAATCCGTTGCTTTACATTGGCATAATATAAAACAGCATCTCAGTTACAGTGAAAGACATAATCCACACAAAGTTTTTGTGCAAACACTTGCATCGCATCTTCAAAATGATAGGGATCATTTTTCGGCTTTGTCGGTTTATATTCCACAATACAAAGATCATATTTTTCTGTCTGCCCAACAAGTGATGCTCCATTGGATGAAACTGTCCCTTCTATGCAATCCACAACACCATATAAATGAAGTTCATCATGATAAACTGAAACAGAAGAAAATACTTTTTTATTTCTTTTCGTGTAAGTATTCTTTTGATGTGCATTCTGATGGAATAAATTAGCTTTCGTCACAAAATAATTCTCTGCCCATACATTGCCTATTTCTATAAGGCCCCATCTATTGGCACAATAAAGATAATGCTGTATGGAACGAATGGAGATGTCATTTTTTATTTGCAAATCAGCTCAACGCCTTCTGGCATAGTTTCATCTACCGTAATTTCATAATCTGTAAACGCTCTAGGCACCATAATCCCTTCTTTTTCTTTAACGATGATTTTATCAAACAAACCATGTGATGGGCAGTTTTCTAAAATACTATCATGCTTAAAAATATATACTTTTCTTTTCTGTATACATATTACTGTTATATTGTATAGTTCACATTCACGGCTCATTGTGAGCCATACCATGGTTCAGCAAAAGGACAGACCTCTCCCGTCAAAAGCCTTTCTCTGTTTTCAAAATTTTCTATTTCCATTTTCCAAAATAAAAAGACTGCGTTCCATTTGTCAGCTGAACTAAACAGGCGGCAGTCTTTTCTGCTGAATAGACAAAATGATTTCTCCTCTCTAATATTTTATCATGCAAAATTTTAATTACTCATCACTTCTTTGATACCTCACAGCATCTTCCCTGATAAGAATGCCATTGATCTTTTCCACTTCATTGACGCAGCAGATGTGAAGTCTGCGCATGATTGCCTCATCCATATCGTTGATAGCTGCAAACATACTTTCCAGCTTTACAATCCCCACAGCGATTTTGAAAAGCAAACAAGCCAAACGATTCTCTGATGTTTTCACGATACCCTTCATGGATTCCAACATCACTTCAGATAAAAAATCCTGATGGCTCTCCTGATAAAGATAATCGGAGTAAAAGTGAATAGCTCTTTCTATAAATGCACTGTGGTTTGCAAAATCTTCCCTTGTTACTGCCGCATCGCTTTTCTGAATAGCATCCTTGGACAGCCACACAGTATATCGTTATTTCTGGTATATTCTTGTCTCATAAAAATGCTCCTTTCTGTCTATAGCATCGAAACCAGCACACTTAGCAAAGTCGTTGATTCCTAAGACAATCTTTTCTTTTTCTGTTTCACAACACGCAAATGAGCGCCAATCTTTTTTTACCAACGCTGGCAAAAAATCTCCGCACTGCGGGGATTTGAGGGGATCTGCCGGCAGTTCAGCGCGGCTTTTCACCTACAAGCATTTTTCGCATCTGTCAAAGCCCTCCCTTGCAGATACTTATTCCAAACACCTCCTTTTTACCTTTGCCCAAAATCGGGGCAAATTCGCTCAAACTGCCTTGCCCTTCACTACTCCACCTGCTCTACAAAGTGCCACACAAGGGCAAACAGGGCACAAAAAAAGAGAATCATTTAACAACTCGCCTTGCCATGTTTTTTCTGTTCTGTGCACTCCTATACTCTTTTGATGAAAACTACTCCCAATCCTATAGTTTTTTCAAAAAGTTTTACGTTCCTGGATTGGCTTTTTGATTTGAAATAGTACTGGAAAATATGAAAATCATGAAAGCTTTTAACATTATAATACAAATTTTGTTTTGGAAAGTCAGTTAGGAAGTGGAAATGTATTCTGCCAAAGGGTAAGTATTTTCATTTTTTAACTTGACACCTCCCTTCACCAGAGGTTATCTACCACAAGTGGCTTTGCTGACTTTTTGAAAAGGTGGTTTTACTTATGGATATTTTTCAGTGTTTTCTTTCGCATCATGACGAAAATGCGTCAGCGTTCTCAGACGTTTTTCGCACCGCACAAGAAATTCATCAACTTCTTGGACAGAAAAGTTATCTTCTAAATCATTATCTATCCATGTTTTTTCGCCTGATTACGGAAATGGATTTCTGTGCTTTGGAAGATGAAATTGAGTAATCCATTCCGGATTTGCAGAAGAAATTACATGATAACTTGGAAAACAACGATGGTTCCCTACCCCTGTTTAACTGCCAAGAGCCTTTCACAAAAATGGAACTTTGCTAGACTGCACTTGCAGATTCTTTATTAGATCAAGCACTTATGGAATTTTATAACGAGTATACTCACTCTTATCATCTCTCTGTTGACCTCATTGATATGAGGCAAACAGAACAAAAGCTCTTTGAATTTCTAGGCAAAGACAGCTGGGAACAGTTCCAACAGAAACTGATTCACTGCTTTCTGCCTTGTTCCTTGGTGCAGTTAT
This sequence comes from Candidatus Neoanaerotignum galli, assembly GCA_904381335.1. Classification (GTDB taxonomy): domain Bacteria; phylum Bacillota; class Clostridia; order Lachnospirales; family Anaerotignaceae; genus Neoanaerotignum; species Neoanaerotignum galli. The sequence goes on from CAJFIN010000006.1 coordinate 23,872, forward strand.
TTCGTCAAAGTATCGTGATTGAAATCGCGAAACACTTTCTATCACGAGATATAGAAACAGATCAAGAGATCTTTCGATTGTATCTAAATCGTTTTTTCTTAAAAGATTGCAGCCAATAAGCGGCTGCTTTTTATGATTTCTCTTACTTCACATACTCATATTTCGTATTTTTATAGTGAAAATAAGATAAAACTTGTACCAGGGTCAGTAGGGTCTGTTATTTTAACAGTACCAGAAAAACCGTCACTACCGTTACTGTTTGCCTAACTCTTAGAAATAAAACTTAGAGTTTTCCTTAATTTCAAAGCATTTTCTGGGTATTTTATTTTTAACATAATAGGGGCAGTAAACTTATATTTTTACGAATAATCGTCACTATCAGGGGCAGTAGAAATATTTTTCCATATATAACCGTCACTGTATATCTTGCCCCTACACTACTTCTGGTTTAATTGCCTTTGTTCTTCTGAGATTCCTTATTGCAAATTCTCTTTTACATTTGATTTATTTTCCCTTTCAACCTCCTCACTTTGTTCCATATACCAATAAGCATCACCCCCTTTGCAGTCATACTTGAATTCAGAAACGAAAAAAGGCAGTGAGATTTTTCTATCATCTCACTGCCCGAAAATCGTTTTTTAACTTCAAAAACGCTATGTCATCTATAAAATTCGAATTTTTAGGGTTTTGAAAATCGCCCTCAAAAACCGCCAGAAGCCTTGATTTTACTCATCTTTCGGCTATGTCATCTATTTTGATCACTCATCCCAGTTATGATATACGTTTTGCACATCATCATCATCTTCCAGCATGTCCAAAAGTTTGTTCATCTTCTTAATATCTTCCTCATCTGTCAACGTGGTATAGGTCTGAGGAATCATGGTCACTTCTGCAGAAACCATCGGGATACCTGCTTTTTCTAAGGCTTCCCGTACAGCAGAAAAATCTTCTGGGCTCGTGGTAATTTCATAGCTGTCTTCCTCCGAGGCAAAGTCCTCTGCCCCGGCATCCAGTGCCAGCATCATCAATTCCTCTTCATCCATTTCCACTTCTTCTTTATCCAGCACAATCAGGCCCTTCTGATCGAACATAAAAGAAACGCAGCCCGTGGTTCCCATATTGCCGCCGCCTTTGGTAAAAGCATTTCTGACATTGGCTGCCGCACGATTGCGATTATCCGTCAATGCCTCCACAATAACAGCCACGCCGCTGGGGCCATAACCTTCATAAGTCACATTTTCATAAGTAACGCCATCTTCGGCGCCTGCTGCTTTACGAATGCTCCGTTCGATGGTGTCATTGGGCATATTATTGCTTTTTGCCTTTGCCACCACATCTCTCAGTTTGCTGTTATTGGCTGGGTCAGGTCCACCAGCCTTTACTGCTACGGCAATTTCACGGCCCAACATAGTAAAAATCTTTCCCTTTGCCGCATCGTTTTTCTCTTTTTTATGCTTGATGTTCGCAAATTTAGAATGTCCTGACATACGATAAATTCCCCTTTCTTTGGTCTTTGTTTATTTTATCACCTTTCCTGCCCCATGACAAGTCCCTTCCCATATCACGGCAGCAGACGTATCTTTCCTTCTGCCAGGATTCCTTCTCTCGTCTGGCCCTGGACAATCTTCGCTCGGCCGCTGGTCATTTCCTGCAGTGCCTGAAGTAATGAAGCCGTTTCTTCTTGACGGCAAAGCAGACAAAATTCCACTTGATCTGTAAAGACCGTATCCTCCAAAATCAAGCCCCGCTGCCCAATCTCATAGGAAAGTTTCCCCTGCATAGCATAATCCACCGTCACAGAAATGGGATCAAACCGGCCCACTTCTCCCACGCCGGCATCCAGCAATGCCTCTTTTGCTGCCCGGCCATAGCAGCGCACCAAGCCGCCTGTACCCAGCAGCGTCCCCCCAAAATACCGGGTGACAACAATCACACAGTTGCTAACGCCTTCCCCCAAAATCACTTGCAACACCGGCATCCCTGCTGTGCCCTGGGGCTCTCCATCATCCGAGTAGCGTTGGATTTCGTTATGTTCTCCCACTTGAAAAGCAAACACATGGTGCCGTGCATCATGATATTTCTTCCTTTGCCGCTCAACCACTGCTCTAGCTTGTGCCTCAGTATTCACTGGCTCTGCCACTGCCAAAAATTTCGATTTTTTTTCTTCCACATAGCCCTCTCCAGGCCCCAGAAGCACTTTCTTTGTTTCCATGGGCTTCCTCCTTTTCTCTGCTTGTCCATTATAACCGGTTTGACGCTTTTTTTCAAATCACGCACCAAAATGCGTTGCCGTCATAGTATAGAGCAAACCAAAAATGCTTCTTCTTCAAAAGGAGGAACCTCTATGGATGCATATGCCATCAACACCACCCCCACCGCTTTGACCGGCACCGACTGCATTCTGGCGCAAAAGCTTTTTGACCAGTGTCGCCTGCAAACTTGTTTAGGATATGATGCTCTGGGCGCTGCCAAATACGCCGGCGGAAAAGGCTGCGGTTCTTGCGGTAATGGCTGTAGTAACGGGTGCAGCAATTCCTGCAATAATAATTGCAATAATAATTGCAATAATAACTGCAACAATAACTGCGGTAATAATTGCAGCAACAATTGCGGTAATTCTTGTGCCAACACCACCTGCACGGATCCTTGCAGCGGAGATACCATTGTACCGCCAAACAATGCAGACTCTGTCACCATCAAAAACCTAACCACTTCCAATGTATCTATCATTAGCAAATGCGAAAGTTCTTTTCAGTGTGGTTACTGGGACGTGGTAGTAAAATTTACCTTCCGCTACTGCCTGGTATTTTATGACAGCGATGGCTGTGAGATTGTTTCCATTCCCGCCACTAGCTGCTACACCACCACCATCACCCTTTACGGCGGAGATAATATCTGCGTTACCACATTTAACGAACTTTTCTCTTCTTTGTGTTCCAATGGACCATTTGTGGCAGTTGAGGCCAATGCCATGCCCCTAACGGCATGTTTAAGTTATCCTTGCCCCACCTACTGCGGACCATGCGGGCCTTGCGGCGGCTGTGGCAACAACTGCTGCTATCCCAACAACAACTGCTGCAGCGGCGTAATGGTCAATGGGTGCGAATGCACACCACAAAACACCTGCAATGATCCAGCGCCTGTTGCCGTTCATGTGACCATCGGCCTCTTTGCCGTTATCAAGCTGTTCCGCATCTCCAATATGATGGTGCAAAACCTGGGCGCCTGTGTGCCTGAAGAAGCCACCCAGTCCTCGGGCGATTCCACCAATCCTTGTGAGTATTTCCAGAGTCTGGACTTCCCAGTAAATCTCTTTGCTCCTCAGTCCAGCTATACCCCTTCCGCAGAGACCATCACCGGCACCACAGCTTCTCCAGCAGGCTGCGGCTGCAACAATGGCTGCGGCTGCAATAACAGCTGTGGCAACTCCTGCGGCGGTTGTGGCTGTGGCAACTCCTGCGGCTGCTAATCCCATCTTTTTTTGCTTTAGCGGATTTGCCTATGACAAAAAGACCCCAGAGCCATGGCCCTCGGGGTCTTTTTCTTTTGCTTTATCCTGCAAACAAATCCACTGTCACATAAAAGCAATTGCGTTGAGGAACGCCTGTGGCGCCCAAGCCAATATCCGTAAAGGCATCTTCCAGCAGATTATTTCGGCTAGACAAAGAGCTCATCCACCAGCCATAGATATCCATGGCTTCCCCCTCTATGGTAGTACAGATCAGCTCTCCGGCCTCTGCATAATGCAGTCCAGCTTGATCCATCCGTTCAAAAAACGTCCGTCCATCTGCAGAAAGATAGCTGCCTTGAAGATATTTTTTCATCTCATCGGCATGATCCTGAGCCACGCCATCGGAAAAAGGATTGCGCCGCAGCGCAGAAAGACCGTTTTTCTGCCGCAAACCATTAATCATGTAGTATAACTCCGTTTCCACATCTTCATCGTAGCTTCCATCATACTGTCCTGTCTGCTGGGACAGCCCCGTCCGGCAAAGGTATACGGCATCACTGCCATGGGAGGTATCCCCATCAAAAAAGAGGGTCATACTAACGCCATTTTCCTCCCGCACCGCTTTTTCTTCAGAATAGGAAGAAAATTCTGCCAAATTCAATGATGCATAGGTGGTTTGGCTCGTAAAAGAACCGCAGCGGAAAATCCCATTGGTGTATACTTCCACAGCAGCATCCTCCCGATAACCCACCATAACAAAATATCCTTCTTTTGTCTGATATAAGCCGCGACTTGTGCCGGTAATGCCCCGAGTCTGAGCCTGACAAGAGCCCAGCTTACCTTCTACGCTGGAACGGCTTTCCCCCAAAGTGATGGCACTTTCTCCCACTGTCACGCCTTGGGCGGTACGCACTGCATCACCTAACAATCGGTCACGGCCCTGCATCAAAACGGTAACGATCTGCTCCTTCGTGGCAGCGCTAGTGGGATGAAAATACCCCGCTTCATCCCCGGCAACCATGCCATTGGCCTCCAAGCAATACACATCCGACCGAGCCCAGCTGGCGATGGCATCTTCATCCGCAAAAATGCCGGACTGAGCCGTAGGGCTAGTAAAAGTAACGCCCAGCAGCCGAAATAAACGCACCAATACAGACGCCATTTGCTCCCTGGTGACGCTGCCTTCCGGCTGGAACTGACCATCGCCCACACCGCTCATGATCCCTAATTCATAGGCTATCGCCACTTGAGGGTTTTGTGTATCTTGAAAGGGTACCTGAGCAGGGGACGCCAGTTGACTGCCGGTAACAGCAGAATAGAAGCCTACTGCCAGTGCTGCCAAGTCCTCCCGACTTGCTGGAGATGCAGCATCTGTCAAAAGATTTTCTGCTACTAAGCCTTCTTGCACCGCTTCTTCCAGCACAGGTTGGGCCCAGCTGCTGCCTTGAACGGCCGCCATTGCTGGACAAGAAATCAGCAGCAAAAAAAGAAAGCTGACCAGCAGCAATTTTCCATACTGTTTTCTCATTGATTTCCTCCTTTAAACACTCCCGTCTTATCCTCGGAAGTTCATAGGAAACAGTATATCATATTTTTTGAAAAAATCAATTTTTTCACGGGAAAGTGGAGTGTCTATACCAAATTTAGCCGCATTTTTCAAAATTTTATGTTGCCCTCACCCATTTTTTTGTGTTTATTATTTCTAAAAAGAGTCTACTTTTTTTAGAAAATTCCGGCGCATCCGATAAAACAGACGTAGCTTCTTCCAGATCCCTGGAAGGATTTTTGGCGTTTTGCTTTTTTTCAGGAGGGAAGGAAAAAACGGCGTTTGGTTCCGTTTTTGAAACCAAACGCCGTCAGGAGCAATTTTATTCTTCTTCCCGTTTGAAGGTGATGAGCAATTCTTCCTGGTTGACCCGTTCCCCTTCTTTGACATAAATCTTGTCTACCACACCACTGATTTTGGAGACAATGGATGTTTCCATCTTCATTGCCTCTACCGTCATCAGAATGTCGTTCTTTTTCACCACGTCTCCTTCTTTGACCTGGATCTTCCCCACTGTACCAGGGATAGGAGAGCCAAGCTGCAAGTCGTTGCCTTTTTCCGCCTTCAGTTTTTTATCCACATTTACCTGAAGTCTTCTGTCTTGCACTTGTACTTCGCGCATTACGCCATTAATTTCAAATGTCACTGACCGCATCCCTTGTTCATTGGGCTCGGAAGTTTCCACAAAGCGGATCGTCACATCTTTCCCATCGCCCATACGGAAGGTAGTCTCTTCATTTTTCCGCAGGCCATGGAAGAACACATGGCTTTCCAAACGGCTGACATCGTTATAATATTCCAGATGTTTGCAGTAATCATCATATACCTTGGGATACAGGGCATAGCTGAGCATATTCCGGATATTCACCCTGCTTTCCGGCACATGATTCTCATCCACCAAATGATGATGAATTTCTTCAAAGTCTGCCGGAGGCAATACTTTCCCTGCACGTTCTGTCAATGGCTGACGGCCTTTCAGGATGATCTTTTGCAGTTCCTCAGGGAAGCCGCCATCTGGCTGACCTACCATACCCATGAAATAGTCTACCACAGAATCGGGATAGGACAGCTCTTTGCCTTCGGTAAGGATATTATCTTTATTCAAACCGTTTTTGAACATAAAGATGGCCAAGTCGCCCACAATTTTAGCCGTAGGCGTTACTTTGATGATGTTGCCCAACAGCTCATTGGCCTGTTTGTAAAGGGCTTTGATATCTTCAAAGTTATCCGCTGCACCCATTTCTTTCACCTGGGCCAAAAGGTTACTGTACTGGCCGCCAGGAATTTCATATTTATAGATTTCGGTATTCGCGGTTTTCATTGCACTTTCAAAGCTGCTATAAATCTGCCGCACATCCGCCCAGTAGTGCGTCAGGCGGGTCAATTCTTCTGGATTAAGCCCCGTATCCCGCTCAGTACCGCGCAAAGCTTCCACAATGGAGTTCATGGAAGGCTGGCTGGTCAGACCACTCATTGCTTCAATGGCTGCATCCGCAATATCCAATCCAGCTTCTGCCGCCATCAGTACCGTGCTAACACCGTTACCTGTAGAGTCATGGGTGTGCAGATGGATCGGCACATGCAGCTCGCTCTTCATGGCGCTAATCAACTCTTTTGCAGCATACGGTTTGAGCAGACCTGCCATATCTTTGATGGCCACAATATGGCATCCCAACGCTTCCAGTTCTTTTGCCTTTTTCAGGTAATAATCAATGGTATATTTCGTTTCTTTTGGATCGAGGATATTGCCGGTATAGCAAATGGCGCCTTCCACAATGCAGCCCGTTTTAAGTGCTTCTTCAATGGGCATTTTCATGTTTTCAATCCAGTTTAAGCTATCGAAGATACGGAATACATCCACACCCCGCTCGGCAGCCACTTCAATAAACTTTGCCACTACATTATCGGGATAGTTGCTGTAGCCAACGGCATTAGAAGCCCGCAGCAGCATCTGGATCAGCGTATTTGGCATTGCCTGCCGCAGCCGCTCCAGCCGAACCCATGGCGATTCCTTCAAAAACCGATAGGAGGTATCAAAGGTAGCGCCGCCCCATGCTTCCACAGAAAATGCCGGCGCCATGATTTCATTGGTAGCAGGAGCTGCTTTCATCAGATCGATGGTACGCATTCTGGTAGCACATAACGACTGATGGGCATCTCGGAATGTGGTATCGGTAAGATACAGTTTCTTTTCTTTGAGGATCTTTTGGGTAAAGTCTCTGGCGCCCAGACGCAAAAACTCATCTCTTGCACCGCGAACCGGCTTTCCGCTTACCTTGGGTTCATCCACACAAGTAACGGCAGGTTTTTCGCCATTTACTTCGTTAACAATCTTGTTGCCAATAAATTCTGCAATCCGAGTGGCCCGGTCGCGGCCTACACTGATTTCAAACAGAGAAGGCGTATTGGCAATAAAGGTTGTGGTGCAAAGGCCTTTGGCAAACGTCTCGTTTTGCAGCACATTAATCAAAAACGGAATATTGGTCTTTACTCCGCGGATACGGGTTTCTTTCAACGCGCGGATGCCTTTATTGACTGCCCGGCGGAAGTTGCGATCGCTGGCAATGATTTTTACCAACAGGCTATCATAATACGGTGTGATTTCCGCACCGGCATATGCCGTACCGCCATCCAAACGAATCCCGTTACCAGCCGCCGAACGGTATACAGAAATCCGGCCCGTATCAGGCAGGAAGTTATTGGAAGGATCTTCTGTGGTCACACGCATTTGAATGGAATATCCGTTACAAGGAATATCCTCCTGGCTGCTGATGCCGATCTCTGGAGAATTCAGCGGATACCCTTCTTCAATGAGGATCTGGGTCTGGACGATGTCAATGCCCGTCACTTCTTCTGTCACCGTATGTTCCACCTGGATACGGGGGTTCATTTCGATGAAATAATAATTTTGGTCAGCATCCACCAAAAATTCCAAAGTACCCGCACTCTTATAGCCCACATGTTTCGCCAATTTCACAGCATCGGCAAAAATATGCTGACGCACTTCATCGCGCAAGGTAAAGGCCGGCGCATATTCTACCACTTTCTGGTGACGCCGCTGCACAGAGCAATCACGGTCATACAAATGCACAATATTGCCATATTTATCCCCGATGATCTGCACTTCCACATGCTTTGGATCTTTGAGGTACTTTTCGATAAAAATCTTGTCATCGCCAAAGGCTTTCTTTGCTTCGTTTACAGCTTCAGCAAATTCCCGAGGCATATCCTCACGATGATTAACAATCCGCATCCCACGGCCACCGCCGCCATTTGAAGCCTTCAGCATCACCGGATAACCCACTTCATCGGCAATCTTCATCACTTCATCCACACTCTTGATGGCATGATCGATCCCTGGGATAATGGGCACACCGCAGGCAATGGCAATCTGCTTGGAAGAGATCTTATCACCCATGGCGTTCATGGTTTCCTTGGTGGGGCCGATAAAGGCAATTCCCGCTTCTTCACAAGCGGCTGCAAAAGACGGATTTTCGGATAAAAAGCCATACCCTGGATGAATGGCATCCACCCCTTTTGATTTTGCAATTTGAATGATGCCTTGAATATCCAGATAAGCATCAATGGGGCCTTTTGTGGGATCCAGCTCATAGCTCTCATCGGTTTTGGTACGGAAAAGGGAATATTTATCTTCTTTAGAAAAAATACCCATTGTTCCAATCCCCAATTCATTCAGCGCGCGGTAGATCCGAATGGCAATCTCGCCTCGGTTGGCCACTAATACTTTCTTAAATTGCTTGATTTCAGTCTGCATCTGCATCCCCCTTTATTTGCGGGTCATCACCCAAGAATATTTGAAAATACGTTTCTTTTTCTCAAATTTTCGTCTTCTATTTTATTATAGACCATCTGAAACCATTAGTAAACTATATTTTATTTACTGCTTCTATCAGTTTTTCTTATATCTCTTTCGGCGTTCTGTGCCAAACACCTGGGTAAAAACCTCCGTAATGGTACGGCAGGGCATCACTTTCAATGATCCATACATCATTTCTTTGGCGCCGCCCTGTGCCAAAAAAACCCGCCGAAACCCCATACGGCTTAATTCCTTCAATCGGCTTTCTGTATTTGGCACAGCTTTCAGCTCCCCAGTTAATCCCACGTCCGCCAAAAAGGCATCTCCCGGGGAAATTGGCACATCATAAAAGGAGGAAGCAATGGAAACCATAATGGCTAAATTCGACCCCTGCTCTTTTAATTTCAGGCCGCCCGTGGTTTTAATCACCACATTTTGGTCAAATAAATCAACGCCGCACCTTTCTTCCAGGATAGAAATTAATGTATGAAGCTGCTCCCGGCGCACCGCTTCCCCAATGCGGCTGGGATAAGGGGTATAACTGCGAGAGACCAAGCTTTCAATCTCCGCAATCACCGGCCGTGACCCTTCACGCACCACAGTCAAGGCGCTGCCACTGACGGCCTGGCCTTCTTCCCGCTTGGTCATAAAAAAGGTGGACGGGTTATCCATGGATTGCAGCCCTTGCTCTGTCATCGTAAAAAATCCCATCTCTCCAGCGCTGCCAAACCGGTTTTTTGTGGCTGTGAGACTACGGTAGGTTTCATCAAAATCCCCGTCCATCAAAAGCACCGTATCCGCAAGATGTTCTAACGCCCGTAGCCCAGCCAGTTCATCATTTTTATTCATTTGACCAATCAGGATAACCGCCACCGGCAGATGGCCGTTTTTCGCTAGCCTCGTCAGCTCCCCGGCACACTCCATGGTCTGAGTGGGATTTCCCGCCCGAGAGGGTAAAAAAGCTTCCAGCTGAAATGTCTGAATGCTGTCAACCACCACCAGAGCTGCCTGCTTTTCCTTCGCTGTTTTAAGCACCTGATCCATACTGGTGGTGGCTAACACCCAAAGCTTCTTAGAAATATGGTCTAAAATGCGATCTGCCCGGCCTTTAATCTGGCTGGCGCTTTCTTCCCCAGAGGCATAGAGCACATCAACCCCCTGCTCTGCCACACGGTTGGCCACCGCCAAAGATAAGGTACTTTTGCCACCGCCCGGGGGGGAGGATAAAATCGTCACAGAATCCCGCACCAGTCCTCCGCCCAGCACCCGGTCAAACTCACCAATGCCCGTCATCAGCCGGTCAGAGCGATCTTTTTCTACTTCTTCCAGACGCTGTACCTGTTGGCTCAAGCCATATCCTTCTCCTTGGCGCCTTGGCGTTTGCGTCATCTCTTCAAAGGTATTATACTGCCGGCATCGAGGGCATACGCCCATCCATTTAGCAGAACGGGCCCCGCAGTTACGGCAAACATACACCGTTTTTTCTTTCATCCCTCAGCCTCCCCTAGCGCCACCGCATACCCCAATGGCAAGCGGTTGATCCGTTCCGTCATCCGAGTTTCTCCAAAAAACTATCCCCCTGACCATCTGGCCATAATAAAATAGCCAGCCCAAGCATATAGCCGGGCTGGCTGTTTTTTCTTAACCGTTGATCTTCTCTAGCACCACTTGCTTTGCATCCCCCTTGGTATCTACGCTGAAGATCACCTTTCCTGCCAGGTTCGCTTTCACACTGCCCACATTTACATCATCAATGAGCACTTTATATTCTTTACCGGCTTCCAATTCCATTGTGATCTGCACATCATCTGCTGCTTCAATGGAAAAAGAGACCATCCGCTCTGTCTGGGAAAAGTGGTTGACTGCTGCACCAGGTACAGCCTCTAATAACAACCGTCCATTTTTTTCCAGCTTTGTGATATCTTTATATGTTTTTACATAATAGAGGTCTCCGTGCACTTCAAAATCCAGCACTTTCATCTTCTCATCGACCAGATAATTGCCAAAGCTCAAGGTGCCGTCTTGTTCTTCTCTGATCAATTCTTCTACAACTGCCATGATTGGTGCCTCCTATTCTCACTAGGGAGTGGCTTTCTCCCGTTTTTAGCGTAAAATTTCCTACTGTGTATTATAGCAGTAAAATTCGCGTTTGTATAGCACCAAATCCGATTTTCTTTGTCAAGATTCCACCTTTTCTACCAGGCCATTCATGTTTCTCTGCAAAAAGGGCCCACCCTGTTCCTTAGAGAAACAGGGTGGGCCAAATAAAAACTTACAGCAGCTGATTGCCAAACGTCTCTTCAAAGAGCGCCGCAATCTGTTCCGGCGTGCGGAAACGGAGTTCTTTTTCATAAAAGTCCTCATATCCGCCGCTAATTTCATAAAAATCAATCAGCTGACAAATCATTTCCTCTAACCGCCGGTCTGAAGAGAAAGAACTCATTCCTTTTCAAAATCCTCTTTCCCTACGCCGCACAGGGGGCAAACCCAGCTGTCAGGCAGCGCATCGAAGCTAGTGCCAGCAGCAATGCCCTGGGTATCATCACCTACAGCGGGATCGTACACATAACCACAAACTTTGCATACATACTTGTCCATATTTTTTTCCTCCTTAAATCATGGAATTTTATGAGTGAGCGGAAGCAGGCACTCCCGCATATACAAACCCCTTTTCGGCATCTACCGTAATGAGGGTTCCATCTAAAATCAGGTCTGTCACTTTCGCGTTACAGATGACCACAGGAATATCCAGCGCATGCCCAAGAATTTCCGCGTGACAGTTTTCACTATTAGCAATAGGGCCCACCACAATGGCCGCGGCTTTTTTGGCATAGGGCATCAATTCATTGGTGGTACAGGGCGCCACTAGGATATCTCCGGCCTGAAAGGGCTTACAAGTTTGACAAGCTGCTTTAATGATATTTGCTTTGCCAGAAGCCACTTTATTGCCCACGCCAACGCCCTTGCAAATCACATCTCCCACAATTTCCACCCGCATGGTATTGGTAGAACCAGACACGCCCACAGGTACGCCCGCTGCAATGACAATCGTATCCCCATTTTGTACTAAGCCACTTCGTATCGCCGTTTCCATGGCCAAAGAAAACACCTGGGATTCATCTTCAATTTCATCGAGCAATACTGGCCGGCAGCCCCATAAAAGATTCAGCTGACGGTATACTCGTTCAGACGGCGTACTAGCCGCAATGGGGCAAGTGGGTCGGCATTTTGAAATCATCCGTGCAGTCAAACCGCTTTTTGTCACCGTTGTAATGCAGGCAGTCTTTAATTCGGCAGCCGTTGTGCAGGCAGCATAGCTGACAGCATTGGTGAAATTCGTCTGTTCCATTTGAAACTGCCGGCGCAGCACATCCACATAATCTATGCTGCCCTCTGTGGTAACAGCGATATTCGCCATCATGGCAACACTTTCTGCCGGATAATTTCCCTGTGCCGTTTCTCCGCTGAGCATCACGGCATCACTGCCATCCAAAATGGCATTGGCCACATCACTAGCCTCCGCCCGGGTCGGTCTTGGATTTGAAACCATACTTTCCAGCATTTGCGTTGCCGTAATCACCGGCTTACAAGCCCGGTTGGCCTTTTGGATCAACTCTTTTTGCACCAGGGGCACTTCTGCAATGGGGATCTCCACACCTAGGTCGCCCCGGGCCACCATAATCCCATCTGCCACTTCCAATATACCATCAATCTGACGGACACCCTGCTGACATTCAATTTTGGCAATGATGGCCATATCCTCTCCGCCATTTTCTTCCAAAACCTGACGGATTTTCATCACATCATCCGGACTACGAATAAACGAAGCCGCTACATAGTCAAAGCCCATGCGGATACCAAACTTTAGGTCTTCCACATCCCGCTCCGTTAAGGAGGGCAATTTCACCAGCACCCCCGGCACATTCACGCCCTTATGGGAGCTTAAAAATCCGCCATTGACCACTTCGCATTCAATGTCCGTTTCTCCGCTATGAAGCACCTGCAGCTCCACCAAGCCATCATCCAGCAAAATGCGGCTGCCCGTATGGACGTCCTGCGGCAAATGCTGATAAGTCACCGAAACCATATGCTCATCCCCCTCCACCTCTCTGGTGGTAAGGGTAAAGCGGCTGCCTGGTTCCAAAAACACCTTCTTTTGCTGAAATGTCTTGATACGGATCTCTGGCCCTTTAGTATCTAAAATCAAGGGGATCGGCGCACCCAGTTTCTCTCGTGCCGCTTTTAAATTCTCAATTAAAACAGTGTGGCTTTCATAATCACCATGAGAAAAATTGATCCGCGCAGCGTCCATCCCATTTTGAATCAATTCTTCGATTTTTTCCCGGCTGTCGGTGGCCGGTCCAAGCGTACATACGATCTTTGTCTTTCTCATATTCTTCCGCCTTTCGTCCACGTAACCCTGATTTTCATGATAAAGCATCAGCATATTGAAAGCATCCATATGCCTTTGTTTTTAGCGGAATTATTTTACCATAAGAATACATAAAAAGAAAGTATATTCCGTTAAATCTTCGTTAAATTAACGTAAAGCGCGATTTCTGTACCTAATGTTGGCCAATATGATTATATCATATGCTCAGCTCTATCCGCAACCATTCTTTATCGCAGCACCACATTGTCCTTACCCAATTGTGCTATCAGGGCGGACAACAGCGCCTGACTGCCGTTAACCCAATTTTCTTGCTTGGTCATCAAAAGATCCCCTGTTTCTGCATTGCGCACTTTCACCGGAATATCCCCACTGTACGTTTGAAGCAGCGGCTCTAACATAGTCAATTCTTTCTGAGAAGGAACCCGCAGAAAGAGCGCCTTTGGCTTTTTGCCCATCGGCTCATGCAACAGCTGAGCATCCTGCGGCAGAGCACGGGGCGATGGCGCCTGTTCTGTACTTTCTGCACCGGTAAGAAGGTCAATTTCATCTGAAATGATCTTTCCGTCCTCCTCCGGGCTGATCTGCACCCTGCCCTTGACCAGCAAAATGGCATCTTCCTGGAGAAGATCACTATATTTTTCATACACATTTGGAAAGACGACTACCTCTACCGTACCAAATAAGTCTTCCACCTTTAAAAAGCACATCACTTTGTTATTTCTGGTGTACTTCATGGTTTTTTCTGTCAAAATGCCCCCATAAATGACCCGCTGGCCGTCCTGTATGGTCTCTTCCTCCCAGTCAGCCAATAAATCCCGGCTATGGCAGTTTACTTTTTTGTCCAACTGATCCATATATTCTGCCAAAGGATGACCACTGACATAAATGCCCAGTACCTCTTTTTCCATGGCTAGTTTTTCCTTCATGGCATAGGGTGGCACCTGAGGCAGGCTATCTGTCAGGGAAGGTGCTTCTTGGGTGTCGGCTACGAAGGCAAATAAGTCCATCTGGCCCGCCAAATTATTGCGCCGGGAAGAGGATAGGCCATCCATGATTGCCTTATACCCAGCCATATATTGACTGCGCTCTCCGCCCAAACTGTCAAAAGCGCCGGCTTTAATAAAACTCTCCACCGCTCGCTTATTTAACTCTTTGCCATCCATCCGTTGAAAAAAGCCTGTTAAGCTGCGAAAAGGCCCATTTTTCTCTCGTTCTTCCACCATCGCACGAATGGTTCCCCGACCCACGCTTTTGATGGCCGCTAGACCAAACCGGATCTTCCCACCAGATACGGAAAAGCCCTCATATCCTTCATTGATATCCGGCGGCAAAAGGCCAATTCCCATTTTTTTGCATTCTTCAATATACCCTGCCACTTTTGTGGTATTATCCATCACACTGGTCATCAGCGCAGCCATAAATTCCACAGGATAATGGCATTTTAAATATGCCGTCTCATATCCCACCACAGCATAGCAGGCGGCATGGCTTTTATTAAAGGCATACTTGGCAAAATCCGTCATTTCATCAAAGATTTTTTCCGCCGTGGCCGCATCAATGCCATTGGCCACGCAGCCGGGCACCTGTCCTTCTATACCATAAACGAAGTTTTGCCGTTCCTTCGCCATCACATCTTCCTTTTTCTTACTCATGGCTCGGCGTACTAGATCGCTTCGGCCCAAGGAATAACCCGCCAATTTCCGCACAATCTCCATGACCTGTTCCTGATAGACAATACAGCCATAGGTGCTTTTTAAGATGGGCTCCAAAAAAGGATGGGTATATTGGATATGATCTGGATCCTGCTTTCCCCGCAGGTATTTAGGAATAAAATCCATGGGACCGGGGCGGTACAAGCTAATGCCGGCAATGAGGTCATCAATGCGGGTAGGCTGAAGCTCTTTCATAAAGGATTTCATCCCCGTACTTTCCAGCTGAAAAACGCCCTCTGTTTTGCCCTGACCGATCATTTGGTATACTTCCTGGTCATCCAAGGGAATATGGTCGATATCAATATCCACTTTCTGGCAGCGTTTTACCTCTTTGACGGCATTTTGAATCACCGTCAGTGTACGTAATCCCAGAAAATCCATTTTCAGCAATCCCAGTTCTTCCAAAATCGTCATGGTATACTGGGTGGCAATCACGCCATCATTGTTATTGAGCGGGACATATTCCATCACAGGATCACGGCAAATCACAACGCCTGCTGCATGGGTTGAAGCATGGCGGGGCAATCCTTCTAACCGCATGCTCATATCCAGCAAATATCGTACGTCCTCTTCCTGGTCATACCGTTTTTTTAGGTCTGGATTCATCTTGAGCGCTTTTTCAATGGTTATGCCCAGCTCCATCGGAATCATCTTACTGATTTGGTCCACTTCCGCATAGGGCCGGTCCAGTGCCCTGCCCACATCCTTCACAGCGCCTCTGGCAGCCATGGTGCCGAAGGTAATGATCTGCGCCACATGGTCTTCTCCATATTTTTCCACCACATAGTCGATCACTTCCTGCCGCCGTTCATAGCAGAAATCCACATCAATATCGGGCATACTTACCCGTTCCGGATTTAAAAAGCGCTCGAAAATCAAATCATATTTGATGGGATCAATGGTGGTAATAGAAAGGCAATAGCTGACCATACTTCCCGCCGCCGATCCACGGCCCGGCCCCACCATGATCTGATGGTCTTTTGCAAAACGAATAAAATCCCACACAATGAGAAAGTAATCCACATATCCCATTGTCTCAATGGTTTTTAACTCATATTCCAGCCGCTGGCGGAGCTGCGTATCATTGGCGGGATATTTTTGGGCAAAGCCCGCATAACATAACTCACGCAGGTATTCGGATGCCGTTTTCCCCTCCGGCACATCAAACCGAGGCAGTTTCAGCTCATGAAATTTCAATTCTACATGGCATCGATCGGCAATTTTCTGGGTGTTTTTCAGCGCCTCTGTAGCATAAGGGAAGAGAGCATACATTTCTTCTTTGCTCTTTAAGTAGAATTGGCCTCCTTCATACCGCATGCGGTCTTCATCATGGATCGTCTTGCCTGTCTGAATACAAAGTAAAATATCATGGCTTTCCGCATCTTCCGGATAAATATAGTGGCTGTCATTGGTGGCAATAAGAGGAATGCCCGTTTGCTCATGAATACGCATCAAAGCAGCATTGACCCGTTTTTGTTCTGGCATACCATGATCTTGCAGCTCTAAAAAGAAATTGCCTTTGCCAAAAATATCCTCATACTGGAGCGCTATTTCCTGGGCCTTTTTCTCATCACCCATTAATATGGTTCTTGCCACAGGGCCGGCCAAACAAGCGCTGGAAGCAATGATGCCCCGATGATAGCGGCGCAAAATCTCCTCGTCCACCCGAGGCTTATAATAAAACCCCTCTAAAAAACCGTAAGAAACAATTTTCATTAAATTGGCATAGCCCTCATTCGTTTCCGCCAGCAGCACCAGGTGATAATAACTAAACCCTTGGGAATTATCTTTGATCAGGCGGGATTTCGGCGCCACATACACTTCGCAGCCCAAAATTGGCTTTATGCCCACCGCTTTTGCCGCTTTATAAAATTCTACCACGCCATACATAGCCCCGTGGTCTGTAATCGCCAAGCTATCCATGCCAAGCGCTGCAGCCCTGGCTACCAACTCCTGAATCTTGGCTGAACCATCCAAGAGACTATACTCTGTATGCACATGCAGATGGGTAAACTCCAGTGGTTTTTCCATACTCTGCTCCCACTTTCTCTTCTGTCATTCATTGTACCCATGGAAACATCATTTCATTGCTTTTTGCTGATTTTGCCGGATTTTGATTCCATGTTGTACCATTTCCTTTCGATTCCGGCACAAACTACACATTTATTATATCATGTTTTAGTTAAATTCTCACCCTCTTCTTTTTTTATGCATAAGCAGCATAGCCCCTCGCATATCTTTATGTTGATCTGCTCCCTGGAAGGGGATGGTGTTATTCCATGATTTCCGCCTATTATGTAGATGAAGGAGCGGGCGGCATTGTATACTGGCAGGAGCGAAATGTGGTTTTCTGTGATGGAAAGCCTCTTCTCCCCGCCCGCTGCAGCCACTTGTTTTTTGCCCACCAAGGCCCAGCACTTTTTGCCATTACACCGCAGGGGCAAGGGGTACTCGCCCCGATTAAGGCCGGCAGCCTAGGCCGAAAGCAGCCCCTCTCTTTACCGGCAGCAACATGCCAAGCCGAAGAAGCTGCTTTATGGATGAATGCCCAAGCCACGGGCCTAGGCTGGGTGCAAAAAGACGGCGCGCTATTTTGGTCGGATTTCTCCTCCCCTGCTCGATGTATTGGTCATACCAATAAAGCCCAGCTACTTTGCTGTACTGTTGGCGGCCCACCTGCGATAGTATATCCCGGTCCCGATGGCCTGCCTTATTTGAGCATTTTCCCCTTTGCTTCTGCTTTGCCACTATCATCAAAGGGGCAGCTGCTGGCCGATGCCTCCATTTTGTGGCTTGGGGATACGCTGCATCTGCTGCTTTTGCTGACAGAAGATGGGAAAAACCACCTCTACTACCGCCATTTTACTGGTGATATTCTTTCTGACGCCATGCTTCTCTCCTCCTCCCAGGGGCTGATCGGGGCGGCGCTTTACCAAAATCAGTATGGTTTATTTGCTTCTGCTTATGGACAGGATAGGCTCATTTATACTTTTTCCACCGACCAAGGCCATTCCTTCTTCCCTGTCACCCGCCATTATGTGCCGCTGCATGTGCGGGAGAAAGCCCAGATCCTAGGGAATGAGGGGGCCGGGGAGATTTATCTCGATCAGGCTGCCCAGCCGGTGGATACCGGGTTTTTCCGTCCCAAATTACGCTCCTCAACCCATCTGTCAGACACCGGAAAACCACTACCGTCCCCTCCGCCGCCAAGCCAGGCCCTGCAACAGCTTCGAGCCCAAGAGGAAATGCTGCGCCGCCAATTTTCTCAAGCCCAGGCTGAATGGGCCCGGGAGCGCAGCCAGCTAGTCTGGCAGATTCAGGCACTTCATCAACGTTTCGCTTCCCAAGCCCAAAAACCAGCGCCAATACAGGCCGCTTCCCGAAACGAGACAGCAATACCACAACAGAAGGCGCCTTCGGTAGACGACCTATCATCTCAAGCACCCTCAGAAGTACCAGACAAAACCATATCCAGCTCCTTTGCGTCAGATGATGGCAAAGAAACAAAAGAAACAGATGATAACCCAGTAAGAGATGAAACAAAATAAACTGCCAAAGCACATCCCCCATCCGCCCAGGGGGATGTGTCTATGTTTCCTTCTCTTTCATTGGTCTTCTTTGTCCCCTTTCCCCATCATTGTTTTTGCTTCATCCTACTTGGATAGCGCCCTTTCTGCTCAACATGGCATGACATAAACCAAGGGGACGCTGTCTTTTTTTCAAGAATGCTGCCAAAATCAAACGAAGGGATGCACATTTTTTATCAAGCCAGTATTTTTCACCCCACCCTGCGCAGCTCTTTCTCGTAAAACGGATTTGCCTTTTCCTTGTGCAACGTAAGTTTGTTTACGTCATACCTCCAACTAAGGTAGCCCTCTGCCCTTTTTGTTTTACAGTCCGCCATCTATTTGGCCATTTTATCCTATAGAAAAAAGAAACAGCGCCTTTATGGACTGTTTCTTTTTTCCTACTGTTTTATTTTTTATGAAAGGATTTATATAAATGAAAGAAAAATTCAATGAATTTCCAAATAAATCAACAGACATTTTTCGGGGAATTGGCGAGAGTACAAGTGTTATGGTACCCGTTGGAGGATCTCCATTATAATGCTTTTTATCCATTTTACCAGGCCTGTACCCAAAACTCGCGTGAAATGCAACTTCCTCATTTCAAACTGTGCAAATCGTATGAAATGCACGGTTTTAAATTGTAATCTCACCCAATTTTTAGACAGTATCGTTGAATATTTAAAAAAATGTGCTATGATGAAATAGATATAAGCATATTCTATCAAGTTCCATTCAGATTTTTCTCTGTTGGATACAGAGATCAGCAAAGGCTTCAAAAATCCGCCGCTGCTCCGGATACGCCAAAGCCATAAGCTCTGGATGCCACTGTATGCCCCATTGGAGCTGGTCGTTGGATTGCAGGCTTTCAATGACTCCATCTTCCGCCCAGCCGGTTGCCACCAACCCCTC
>CAJFIN010000007.1 GCA_904381335.1 Candidatus Neoanaerotignum galli
TTTAACTGCATAAAAATTTGGGAGTTTAGCTCAGCTGGGAGAGCGCCTGCCTTACAAGCAGGATGTCATAGGTTCGAGCCCTATAACTCCCATTTTTTTGTAAAAAAACAGGTCTTTTGGCCTGCTTTTTTATGGAATGATGCGTATGGTTGTAATGACCATTGGATGAAGGCGGCATATGCTGGCTTAGGATAGGAATGGCAAGAGGAAAAGGGAAATGGCAAAAGCGCAGGTGTTGTACCGAGAAAAAGAAGGGGACAGTTAGAATTGAGTTTTTCACCGTTTTCTGTTATGATGGTACCAAGTTGCAAAAACTGACAAAATACGAAAGGGACGGGTGGAAAAATGGAACTTGGAAACTGTATAATTGCGCAGTCCGGTGGCCCCACGGCGGCTATTAACGCCACATTGGCCGGGGTTTATACTGCTGCCAGTCAGAAGAAAGGCATGGGCCATATTTATGGCGGACTCAATGGGATTGAAGGTATCTTGCAGGAAAAATTTGTGGACCTGCGGCAAGTGCTTTGCTCTGAGGAGAGAGTGCGGCTATTGGAGACAACACCATCTTCTTTTCTGGGTTCTTGCCGTTATAAGTTGGGGCAAAGCGGCCACTTGGAAGAGGAGATGGCACGGCTGTTTTCGGTATTTGCCGACCATAATATTCGATATTTTTTCTATATCGGCGGAAATGATTCCATGGATACAATTTTGCAGCTAGAAAAATATCAGCAGGCGCATGGAGGCAATGTGGCTTTCATTGGTGTACCGAAAACGATTGATAATGATCTGATGTGCATTGATCACACCCCAGGGTTTGGGAGCGCTGCTAAGTATATTGCCACCACGGTGCAGGAAATAGCGCTGGATACGGCGGTATATGATATGGACAGCATTGTGGTAGTGGAAGTGATGGGCCGCAATGCTGGCTGGCTGGCCCTGAGTGCTGGGCTGGCCCGGGGCCCCTTTGGAAAACCGGCGGCAGATCTTATTTATTTGCCGGAGTTTCCTTTTTCTGAAGAACAGCTGGTGGCAGATATTCAAAAAGTACGTTCGGAAAAACGTCAAGTGGTGGTGGTCATCAGCGAAGGGATTCAAAATGCCCATGGAGAACGGATTGCTGAAGCCAAAACAAAGGATAGTTTTGGCCACGGCCAACTGGGCGGCGCGGCAAAGCAAGTGGAAGCCATCATCAAAGCACGTATTGGCGGAAAAGTGCGTGCGGTGGAATTGAATGTGCCGCAGCGGGCAGCAGGCCATTGTCTGTCAGCCACGGATATTGTAGAAAGTGTGCAAATCGGGGAGGCAGCAGTGGATGCGGCCTGGAACGGGGAAAGCGGAGTGATGGTGACCACAGAGCGAGCCAAAGAAGGTTCTTACCGGCTGATGATTGGCACAACGGACATCATCCATATTGCAAACCAGGAAAAAATTGTGCCGGAAAGCTATGTGAATCAAGAAAAGAACCATCTTAGCCCTGCGGGACTGGCATATTTGGCTCCCCTGATCCAAGGAGAGATCAGTGCACCTGTGGAGGCGGGACTGCCGCGCTATGCTTATTTAAGTGAATGGCAGTAAAAGGATTTTTCCGATAGTGCGTCATACAGCAAAAAAGGGCGCTTTGTCTACAGACGGAGCGGGGAGAGAAAAAGAAACGAAATCTTGAAAAAAAGGATGGCAAATGCCATCCTTTTTTATGGTCATCCGCCGCATTTTCCATTGGCAAACAGCAAACACAGAAAAGCGGCAGGATTTCTTATCGCAAAACAAGTTCGATTTTTGGGTATTCTTTTAGACAATATGGTTTTTGCCATCAAAAAAGATGTGTTTTTTAGAGCGTAAGCATTGCTGTAGTGGCGCAGTCTTACTGTTTTTTGCTCGTTCTTCCAGTCGTTTGGTCAGATCACGCACCCGTACCAGGCAGCTTTCCACCGCATCTTTCCAGAAGGAGGCGTCTCGAATATCAATATCCATCAGGGAAGCTACATAGGCAAGATCGCCTTTGCCTGTGGAGGCCAGCATGGCGTGGTATTTTTCTGCAAAACCTGCCGGTTGACTTTGATAACGGTGGTATAAACCCTCTGCAAACAAAAGCCCATAGGCATAAGGAAAGTTATAATAGTTGAAGTCCACATCATAATAATGGGGCTTAATGATCCACATCTGTGGGTGGTAACAGCTCAGGCCATTGCCATAGGTGGCTTTTTGAGCTTCCTCCATCAGCGCATTCAAGCGGCGGCTAGATAAGGGACCGTTTTTCCGCTCGGCAAAAACGGCGTCCTCAAACCTGTACCGGCTGGGGATATCTACTAGGATCTGTGCTAGATCAGAGACATCGCTTTCTAAAATCTGAAGGGCTTCTTCTGGTGCTGCTTCTTTTAATGCGGCTTGCTTGGTGAGAATTTCACAGAAAGTCGAAGCGGTTTCTGCAATGGGCATAGGGTAATCGCTATTGAGGAAAGAAATGCCGTTTAAACAGAACCCATGATAGCCATGACCAAGCTCATGCGCCAAGGTTAATACATCGTTAAAGCTGCCGGTAAAATTGGCCAGGATGCGGCTTTCGCCAATGGGCTGAAGGTTTTCGCAAAATGCGCCGCCTCGTTTTCCCTGTTTGGGGAAGGGGTCAATCCAGTGATTTTCAAAGGCATGGGCAGCATAGTCGCTCAGTTCTTGAGAAAAGGTGGCGAATTGGCGGATCACGTAAGATTTTGCCTCTTCATAGGTGTAGGTGCGGTTGACTGCGGTCACTGGGGCAAAAAGGTCATAAAAAGGCAATCCATCATCATGACCCAACAAGCGGCCTTTGGCCCGGAAATAGGCGCGAAACGTTTCCTGCGCGCCATCAATGGCAGTCATCATAGCGTCCAGCACATCTTTTTCCAGCCGGGATTGTTCCAAGGTCATTGCCAAAACAGAATCATAGCCGCGTAAACGGGATACCGTCAGCACCTCGCCTTTGATACCATTCATGGCAGCGCTGGCCGGCAAACTGATGGTGGCCAGTGCAGCTTGTTCTGCATCAAAGGCATCCTTTCGTACGGCAGGATCTTCGTCATAGGCCATGGCCCGCAGTGTACTGATGGGCTTTTCCTGACCGCGATATTGGCCGATCAGGTCAGATGATGCAGTTTCCCACAATTTCATAAATGCCAAGGAGCCTGTGGGACGCAGCTTAGAAAGCAATACTTCTTCGGCAGAAGAAAGCTGATGGGATGCCTGCTGCTTTAACAAGGTCAGATAATAGAGATGGTCTTGAATGAGGGGGCTATCCTTTGCCAGCTCTTCCAATTGAGGCACATCCAGCAGCCAATGGCAAAACGCTGTTTCCACAGGGGCAAAGCCAGCTTCCATCTCCTCCAGGCGATGGATGGCCTTAGCTGCTTGCTCATCAGCGCTGTCGGTGGATTGACGGAGCATGCAATAGCTTTTTAAGCAGAAAAAGGTGCTTTTTAGCTGATGCATAATGGAAAGGTACGATTCAATTTTCCCCACAGCGTCATCGGTGCTGCCCAGGGCGCCTTTGCACCAAAAGCCCATTTGACGCAGGATATGAGATACGGTTGCTTCTTCCTTCTGGAATAGTTCGCTGTCAATGGAAGGATACAAGGCAGTGAGATCCCAGGTTTCATTCGACATAATGATCCTCCTTTATGATTTATGGTTGATTCTTTCTTGATGGTAACAGAATTTTGATGGGATTACAAGAAACGCTGGAAAAAAAAGAGGTTGTGCGCTATACTAAAACAAATAACCGCCAGAAAGTGAAGGGGGATAACTGTATGAAAGAAAATTGGAGAATTGAAACACAGGCTGTGCAAGGGGCTTATTGGCCGGAAAATGCCGGACCTCGGGTGGTGCCCATTGTACAAAGCACCACATACCGCTATGACACCTGTGAAGAATTGGCCCGGGTGTTCGATTTGGAGCAGGATACGCTCATGTATACTCGTCTAGGAAACCCAACAACGGATATGTTGGAGCAAAAAATGGCGATGATGGAAGGCGGTGTAGGTGCGCTAGCAACTTCCTCTGGCATGGCGGCTACGGTGTTGGCGGTGCTGAACATAGCCAAAGGTGGAGACAGTATTCTTTCTTCCAGCACGATTTACGGTGGCAGTTTTACTGTCTTTTCTACCACGTTTCGGGATTTGGGCATTGAGGTGATCTTCTTTGACCCAGATGCATCAAAGGAAGAAATTTTGGCTTTGGCTAAACCAAATACCAAAGCAATTTTTGGAGAGACCATCGGTAATCCCTTGGTGAATGTGATTGATTTTGAGAAGTTTTCCGCAGTGGCCAAGGCATTGGGTGTGCCTTTTATTGTGGATAATACCTTTGCCACAGCGGCCCTTTGCAAACCTTTGACATTGGGCGCCAATATTGTGGTTTATTCCACATCGAAATACATTGATGGACATGCTCAGGCATTGGGCGGCATTATCATTGATGGCGGGAACTTTGATTGGAATAATGGCAAGTTCCCCTGCATGACAGAGCCGGATGAAAGCTATCATGGCGTTCGGTATTTTAAAGATTTTGGCGACAAAGGATATATTGTAAAGGCAAGAGCACAGTTGATGCGTAATTTTGGCATGACACCGGCGCCGATGAATTCTTATTTGATGAATTTGGGTTTGGAGACGCTGCCGTTGCGGATGGAGCGACATTCAGAAAACGCATTAAAGATGGCACAATACCTGGAAAATCATCCCATGTGCGCTTGGGTCAACTATCCTGGTCTGCCTTCCAGCAAATATTATGAAGTGGCAAAAAAATACCTGCCAAACGGCCAAAGTGGTGTGCTAACCTTTGGCGTCAAAGGCGGCAGAGATGCGGGGCGGCAGTTCATTAACCATCTAAAGATGGTGGCGTTGGTGACCCATGTGGCGGATGTGCGCAGTTGTGTGCTTCAGCCGGCATCTACGACCCATCGGCAGCTGAGCGATGAGGAATTGGTGGCCTGCGGAGTATCAGCAGATATGATTCGTTTTTCCGTGGGCATTGAAAATGTACAAGACATCATAGACGATTTTGAACAGGCCTTTGCCGCTGTGCAGCAAGGCTGAGAAACCTGTTAGCAAAGCAAAGATGAGGAGGTGGGCAAAATGCAAAAAAACTTTGGTATTGACGATATTTTGAAACTGCTTTGCGGCGAATATGGAGATCCGCACAGCGTGCTTGGGATGCATCAGCAGGACGATGGCCTTGTGGTACGGGTGCTGATGCCGGGAGCCTTAAGTGTGCAGGTAGAAGATGAAAAAACGAAGCAGCTCTACCCACTGCGGCAAATTCATGACGAAGGGTTATTTGAAAGTGAAATCCCTGACCGGACAAAATGGTTCCCATATCGATTAGAAGTGGATTTTGGCAATGGAAATATTTGGGACACAAAAGACCCGTATAGTTTTTTGCCCTCTCTTTCAGAATATGACAGGTATCTTTTTGGAGCTGGAAACCACTATGAAATTTTTGATAAGTTGGGTGCGCATCCCTGTGTGATGGATGGCACGGCAGGGGTAGCATTTGCAGTATGGGCGCCCAATGCCAAAGGCGTTAGCGTGGTGGGAGACTTTAATGGTTGGGATACCCGGCGGGGGATGATGCGCCTATTAGGCGCCAGCGGAATCTGGGAGTTGTTTTTGCCTGGAGCCTGTGCTGGCGATCGGTATCAATTTGCCATCAAACAGAACGATGGCTGCTGGCATTATAAAACAGACCCGTATGGCGTCTGTCAAGAACTGCGGCCAAAGAAGGCGTCTGTGGTGTACGACCTGACGGGATACGAATGGCAGGACAGCACATGGATGGAGCAACGGAAATCCGGGGAAAAATATAACCGGCCCATGAATATCTATGAGGTTCATCTGGGCAGCTGGAAGCGGGTGCCAGAGGAAGGAAACCGGTTTTTGACCTATCAGGAGCTGGCGGATGGACTGGCAGCATATTGCACCCAAATGGGTTATACCCATGTGGAAATCCTGCCAGTTGCAGAGCATCCCCTCGATGGCAGTTGGGGCTATCAGGTGACGGGATACTATGCCCCCACCAGCCGGTATGGCACGCCAAAGGAATTTATGACCTTTGTGGATACCCTGCATCAAAATGGCATTGGTGTGATTATGGATTGGGTGCCAGCACATTTTCCGAAGGATGAAAACGGCCTGGGCCGTTTTGATGGAACGGCGTTATATGAACATCAGGATTGGCGGCGGGGAGAGCAGAAGCAGTGGGGCACCTATGTTTTTAACTACGGCCGAAACGAAGTGAGAAACTTTCTAATCGCTAATGCCTTGTTTTGGTTGGAGCGATACCATATTGATGGTTTACGAGTGGACGCAGTGGCGAGTATGCTCTATTTAGATTTTTGCCGCCGGGATGGCGAGTGGGTGCCCAATCAATATGGCGGCCGGGAAAATCTGGAAGCGGTAGAGTTTTTAAAACATATGAATTCCGCTGTGGCAGGCCGACATCCGGATGTTTATCTCATTGCCGAAGAATCCACTTCCTGGCAGGGAGTGACACGCCCGCCGGAAGAAGGTGGGTTGGGGTTTTCTTTAAAATGGAACATGGGATGGATGAATGATTTTTTGTCCTACCTCAAAAAGGAAACCGTTTACCGGAAGTATCATCATACCTTTCTTACCTTTGGCATGATGTATGCATATAGCGAACGGTTTATCTTGGTGCTAAGCCATGATGAGGTGGTGCATATGAAGGGGTCCATGTTTTATAAGGCGCCAGGTGACCGGTGGCAGAAATTTGCCAATCTGCGTGCTGCCTACGGTTTTATGTATACCCACCCAGGCAAGAAATTGAATTTTATGGGCAACGACTTTGCCCAATATACAGAATGGAGCGAAGAACGCAGCATCGATTGGCATCTGCTGCTTGATGCAGACCATCGGGCCTTCCATGAGTATATGAAAGCCCTGTATCAACTCTATCGCCAGGAAAAAGCCCTCTGGCAGCGGGACTTTGATCCCGATGGATTTTCTTGGGTAGATTGTGATGACCGAGAACATTCCATTATTTCCTATGTGCGTAGGGGCAGCGACCCGAATGATTTTGTCGTGGTGGTTTGTAATTTCACAGAGCGGCCGTATGAAGGATTTTGGCTTGGCGTGCCGGAAGAAGGCATTTATGAAGAAATTTTCACCAGCGATGACCGCGTCTTTGGCGGTACGGGCCGGAAAAACGAGGGACCCCATCCAAGCCTGCCTCAGGCAGCGGGCCGTTGCAATCAGCATATTTTGGTGACGGTGCCGCCGCTGGGAATGACCGTATTCCGCCGGGTAGGAAAAAATTCGGAAAAAGCCGAATAAAATTGACAGGGATGCTTGACGCGGGGAAAAAAGACGTGTATAATTCATTTTATGTGGCATAAGGGATAGTTGTCTGTTTCTATTGGCACAACATTACGCAATCGAAGGGAGGGATACTCATGTCAGAGGTTAGAGTGAAAGAAAACGAATCCTTAGATAGCGCTCTTCGTCGTTTCAAGAGAAATTGTGCCAGAGATGGTATTATGGGAGAAGTCCGCAAAAGAGAACATTACGACAAACCCAGCGTAAGACGGAAAAAGAAATCGGAAGCTGCAAGAAAGCGTAAGTTCAAATAAGCATCAGAAAAGCAAAGAAAGAAGGCGTTGCGATGTCTTTGAAAGAAACGCTTTTACAGGATATGAAAGCAGCCATGAAGGAAAAAGATGCTGTGCGGAAAAACACCATCCAACTGGTACGAAGTGGCGTGCTTCAACTGGAAAAAGACCGGAAAATTGAGCTGGATGATGAAGGCGTGCTGGATGTGATTGCAAAAGAACTGAAAAAACGCCGGGATAGCTTGCCGGACTATGAAAAGAGCGGCAGAACCGATTTAATCGAGACGTTGCATCGGGAAATGGAAGTGCTGATGGCATATTTGCCGCCCCAGCTGACAGAAGAAGAAATCAAGCAGATGGTGACGGATACCATCCAAGAGGTGGGCGCCACCAGCATGAAAGACATGGGCAAGGTCATGGGTGCGATTACCCCGAAAGTGAAAGGCCGTGCCGATAACAAAATTGTCAGCCAGCTTGTACGCGCGCAGCTGGGACAATAAAAAGGATTTGTTTCTTAAAATCAAAAGGATAACCGAAAGGTTATCCTTTTTTTGTAGACAAAAAAGAGGATCAAGACGGAACTTTTTCCTCGGTTTCTCTGTCTAAAAAAATAAGGGTGATCTTTCGTTTCTCGTAAGAAATGTAACAGAATGTTCATTGTTTTTGCCTTGGCAGTCTTTTATAATAGGAAGGGAAGTATCACAAAGGAGGCGAGGTCATGGAACGGATGGCAAAATTTGAACGAGTCAGCTTGGAACAGTTCCAAAAAGACTGGGAAGGAGCCTTTGGTACGATCCGAGGGGCGAAAGAGGCATATGATACAGTACAGTTGCCCCGGCGGGCAACGGCAGGTTCTGCTGGGTACGATTTCTTTGCGCCAAAGACCTTTACCTTAGCCCCAGGGGAGAGCATCTGGATGCCGACAGGGCTGAGGGTGCGGATGAAGGAGGGCTATGTGCTGGCCTGTTTTCCCCGCAGCGGATTCGGCTTTCGTTATCGGCTGCAGCTAGATAATACGGTGGGCATTATTGACCAAGATTATTATGGCAGTGAAAATGAGGGCCACATCCAGGCAAAATTGACGAATGATTCAAAAGATGGTCAATCCTTGACGATTCCGGCGGGTACAGCTTTTATGCAAGGCGTGTTTTTGCCATTTGGCGTTACAGAGGACGATAATGCTACGGCAAAACGAACGGGTGGATTTGGAAGTACTACGCGATAAAGAAAGGAGAAGGAACATGAAACGATTTTTCGTGATGCTTTTAACGGCAACATTGACAGTGGGCGCATTGCCGGTGATGGGCTTTGCAGCCAGCACGAATACAGTTTCTCGAGATATTTCTGCTTCTGAAGGGATGGAGCTGACAGGTGCGAATGTGCCGGAACTGCGAATTACAGATGAAGAAGGAACCACAGGAGACTTCTATTTTGAATTGACATTGAACAATGCCACTTGGCTTGACAGCATCACATCTCAGGCCCAAAGTGGGATCACGTTTACTTTGTTAAGCGATACCCGGCTGATGGTACAGGTGACAGATGGGTTTGATTTTCAGAATAATGATATTGTGATTCCTTTAGCAACGGAAGTGGAGGATGCTGGTCAGGCTACAGTTACCATTGATCCTAAGGATTCCACCATTTCTGCTGGCACTTATGCCTTTGCCCATGTGAATTATCCGGGCATGTCCATTCAAATGGAAGAAAGTGAGGATGGCGTACAGCTGATGTTTGAGGATGATTATCCTTATGCCATGCGTCAGGGGCGGCTGTTCCAGCTGACTTTGTCCAGGGGATATACCTTTGATACTTCTGCCACGGTAGAAGCAGAAGGTACGGGGAAATACAATGGCCGGGTAGAGTTCCGGCCCATGGGAGAAAATTCCTCTACGGCGTATGTACAGATCAGCTCTGCTAGCGCCACGGGTGAAGGGACGATTACGGTATCAGGTATCCGTATTAAAGGCAGTGCAGAAAATGCACCGGTGCTTTCAGTGAAACCAGTGTATGGCTCAGGCAGCAGTATCTCCTACACGTTGATGGCACCGGAAGGAGACAGTGAAGAAGACCAGGCGCCAGCAGTGCAGCAAAAGCAAGTGAAATTTGTGGCTGGCGGAAACTATTATGTGGTAGATAATGATAGTATGGTGGCTATGGAGGCAGCTCCTTTCATTGATGAAAACGGACGCACGATGCTGCCGCTGCGGGCATTGTCTAACGCCATTGGCATTGATGCGAACCAGATTCACTGGGATGACGCCACAAAAACAGTGACCATTGAAGATGGCAGCGGGAAGGAAATTCGGGTGACCATCGGCCAGCAACAGATTTATGTAGATAACCGTGTGATCTCTATGGATACCCAGGCGGTGATTCGGGATGGTTATACGTACCTGCCAATGCGGGCAGTGCTCAATGCATTAGGCTTTGATGACAGCAACATTGTATGGAACGAACGGGAAAAAAGCGTGACCATTACCTGGGAGGAAGCAACCCAAGTATAAACAAAAAAACGGTTCCCTTGATGGGAGCCGTTTTTTTATGAAAATTTTTGGATATGTGGCAGCAGGACAAACGGATCAGATTCAGACAGATCCAGAATAGAAAAGAGAACAACCATCTGCCGGTTATGAATCAAAAAAGACAAAGATGGATTTGATGCATCGGGCGAGATACAGAAAACATGGTAAGGGTATCCATAGAAAGATGCGGTTTTGGGGCTATGGCCCAAAGCAAAACTATGGTATGATAAAAGAGAAAATAGTCCGGTGTTCGCCCTGGTATAGGAAAAAGAAAGGAGCCCATTTTATGAACCCAATGTCTTTGTCGTCTTACATCGATCATACGAATCTGCAGCCGACTGCCACTGCGGCGCAGATACAAGAGCTTTGTGCACAAGCAAAGCAATGGGGGTTTGCCTCGGTTTGTATCCATCCCTCCTATGTGGCCTTAGCGGCCAGAGCACTGGCTGGAACGCCGGTTCAGATTTGTACGGTTATTGGGTTCCCGCTTGGGGCAAACGATGCTAGGATAAAAGCGGAAGAGGCCGAACTGGCCGTCAGTCAAGGCGCAACAGAGGTGGATATGGTGCAGGCCATCGGACTGGCAAAAGAAGGAAATTGGGCGGGTGTAGAAGCAGATATTCGGGCAGTGCGAGATGCAGTACCCCAGGCAGTACTGAAAGTGATTTTGGAATGTTGTTATTTCACAACGCAGGAAAAAAGAGCTTCCGTAGAGGCAGCAGTACGGGCGGGCGCAGATTTTGTGAAAACCTCCACTGGGTTTGGTCCATCGGGGGCTTGCGCAGAGGATGTGGCTTTACTGAAAGAAGCGGCAGCTGGGCGGTGCCGTGTCAAAGCGGCCGGCGGTATCCGAACTCTGCAAACCGCTCAGGCTATGATAGCTGCAGGGGCAGACCGACTTGGCGCCAGTGCCAGCATTGCGATCATGAAAGAAGCACAGGAGGCATATCAATGACATATCGCAGATTAGGCAGAACAGGGTTACAGCTGTTTCCTTTGGGTTTTGGCACCATGCGCCTGCCGCTGAAGGGCAGTGATCCAAAACAGATTGATCTGCCAAAGGCAAAGCAGCTTATCTGCACGGCGATTGATCAAGGGGTAAATTATGTGGATACGGCCTATCCTTATCATGGGAATGGTTTTGCAGAACAGGCCGTGGGAGAGATTTTGACCGATGGTTATCGGCAGAAGGTATATCTAGGGGATAAGCTTTCCCTTTGGTTTTGCCGGCAAAAAGAGGAGTTAACGCCTTTTTTGCTGGGGTAGTTAGCACGGTGCAGGACGGAATATTTTGACCTTTATGTGCTTCATTCTTTAAACCGAACTTTATGGGAAAAAGCGAAACAATGGGATGTGCTGTCTTTTTTACAGGAGCAGCGCCGGCAGGGGCGGATTCGCCATGTGGGTTTTTCTTTTCATGGGGATATAGCGCTGTTTCGGGAAGTGGTGGATGCCTTTGACTGGGCGTTTTGTATCATCCAATATAATTTTATGGATACGGATCATCAGGCAGGGACAGAAGGATTGTGCTATGCCGCAGAAAAGGGCCTTGGTGTTATGGTGATGGAGCCACTGAAGGGTGGGCAGCTTGCCAAGCAGCCGCCAAAGGCAGTGACACAGGTATGGGCCAAAAGTGCTTGGCAGGAAAGTGCCGCCAGCCGTGCCTTACGATTTGTTTGGAATCGGCCCGAGGTGACGGTGGCATTAAGCGGCATGAATGAACTGCAGCAGCTGAAAGAAAACCTGGCTCTGGCCCAGCAAGTGAAGGCGGGAGGTTTGCCGCCGGAGGAATTGGCGTTATACCAAAATGCGAGAAATGCCTATGAAGAATTGATCCAAATCCCCTGTACCAGGTGTCAGTATTGTAGGCCATGTCCGGCGGGAGTGGATATTCCCTCTAACTTTGACTACTATAATATGGGATATATGTATGATTCCATTGCCCATGCACGCCAGTTTTACCTGCGACCATTTTTTGATGATAAACGCTCCACTAACTGTATTTCCTGCAACGCTTGCCTTCCGAAATGTCCGCAGCATTTACCCATTCCCCAATGGCTGGCCAAAATCAGCAGTCAATGGGCCGGAGAGAATAGGGAAATACCGAAGGATGACTGAACAAAGGAAAAGTTGCACAAGAACTAACGGGATATTTTGTCCCTTTGCGGGCAAAAAAACTTTATTCTGTAAACTGCAGAAAAAAATGTATGATTTTTCTGCGGTTTTACAATAAATTTTGGTAAAAAATATAAGAATTTTTCTGCCTTTTTTTAAAAAAAAGACTTGCGCAAGATGCAGAAATCGGGTATAATAACCCATGTTGTGACATAGAGCGATGAAGCGGAGGTTGCCGTGAAGTCCGAGGAAAAAGAAGGGCTGCGGGTTTTCCGTGGAGCGATGTCCAGTTCCAGAAACCGGGCGACAAGGTCACTGTACCAAATACTGTGGAAAGAGCAGCCGGCCGAACCGATAAGGCGAAGTGCGGCTCTGTGTGTCAGACATTGCTGATACACCCGGATAAGTGTGCAGTCACCACTTGTCGTGCTGAAACAAAAGTACGAAAAGGAGGGGACTTTTTTTATGGCAAGTCAAAAAATCAGAATCAGTCTTAAGGCGTACGATCACAAACTGATCGATCAGTCCGCAGCGCAGTTGATTGAAACTGCAAAGAAAACAGGTGCACAGGTGAGCGGTCCTATCCCACTGCCGACCAAAAAAGAGGTCGTTACCATCATCCGCGCCGTACACAAATATAAGGACTCCCGCGAACAGTTTGAAATGCGGACCCATAAGAGACTGATCGACATTTTGATGCCGACCAGCAAAACCGTGGATGCCATCAGCCGGCTGGATCTGCCCGCTGGCGTAGATATCACATTGAAGCTGATGTAAGACACACGCAAACCAAGAAAGTGGAATATAAGGGGAATCAAACGCTCCTTATAGGAAGCTAGTATGATTGCCCCAGAGGCAATCCGCTGTAGACACTCAGGAGGTGCGCAAAGATATGAAAAAAGGCATTATTGCAAGAAAAGTGGGTATGACCCAGGTGTTCACCGAGACCGGCAATATGGTTCCTGTGACCGTTTTGGAAGCTGGCCCCTGCGTTGTAACCCAGAAAAAGACGGTGGAAAACGATGGTTATTCCGCTATCCAGGTGGGCTTTGTGGATAAAAAAGCCAGCCTTGTTAATAAACCCATGACTGGTCATTTCGCCAAAGCTGGCGTGACGGTAAAAAGATATTTGAAAGAATTAAGACTGGAAAACGCTGAAACCTTTGAAGTGGGTGCTGAAATTAAAGCAGATATGTTCGCAGCCGGCGATAAAGTCGATGTTAGCGGCATCAGCAAAGGTAAAGGCTATCAGGGCTCCATTAAAAGACATGGCCAGGGCAGAGGTCCCGCAGCCCACGGCTCCAAATACCATCGCGCTGTTGGTTCCATGTCTTCTGGCACAACCCCCGGCCGCGTAAAGAAAAATAAAAAGATGCCCGGCCATATGGGCGCCGCCAGCGTAACCATCCAGAACCTGGAGATCGTTACGGTGGATGCAGAAAAGAACCTGATCCTGGTCAAAGGCGCAGTGCCTGGCCCCAAAGGCGCCATCGTTGTTTTGAAAGACACCGTAAAGGCAGACTGATCGCCAAAGACGAAGGGAGGAAATCAGAAATGGCAAACGTGAAAGTATATAACATGAGCGGCGCAGAAGTTGGCACTATCGACTTGAGCGACGACATTTTCGGCATCGAAGCCAGCGAACATGCCATGCATATGGCAGTGGTTCAGTATCTGGCCAACCAGAGACAGGGCACTCAGTCGGCAAAAACCCGTTCTGAAGTACGCGGCGGCGGCAGAAAACCCTGGAGACAGAAAGGTACTGGCCGGGCTAGACAGGGCTCCATCCGTGCACCTCAGTGGACGGGCGGCGGCGTTGTGTTTGCTCCAAAGCCTCGGGATTATTCCTTTAAGCTGAACAAAAAATTCAAGAGATTGGCCCTTAAGAGCGCTCTTTCCACCAAATGCCAGGAAGAAAAAATCATCGTTGTGGATGAACTGAACCTGAGCGAAGTAAAGACGAAAGAAATGGTAAAGGTACTGGCCAATATTAAGGCAGAAAAAGCCCTTATCGTTATGGATGGCAGCAACAAAAACGTAATGCTTTCCGCTCGGAACATTCCGAATGTAAAAACTGCCGGTGTGAACACCATCAATGTGTACGACCTGCTCAAACATGACACGCTGGTGCTCACCAAAGACGCCGTAGCAAAAATCGAGGAGGTGTACGCATAATGGCAGACCTGAAATATTATGACGTCATCCTGAAACCGGTGATTACGGAAGCCAGCATGGCTCTTCAGGAGCAGAAAAAATATACCTTTTTGGTGCACCCCGATGCTACCAAAAACCAGGTGAAAGAAGCTGTAGAAAAAATGTTTGAAGGCACCAAAGTGGCCTCCGTAAACACCATGAATTACAGCGGCAAGCCGAAAAGAAGAGGCAACATCTTTGGTAAAACTGCTGCCAAGAAAAAAGCCATTGTTACTTTGACATCTGACAGCAAGGAGATTGAAATTTTCCAGGGCCTGTAAGCCTTGATCAAAACGTAGCGTAAGATTCCGAAAGGAGTGGAGAAAAGAAGATGGGCATTAAAAGATATAAGCCTTATACCCCTTCCAGAAGACACATGACCGTGTCTAGCTTTGAAGAGATTACAAAATCAACTCCGGAAAAATCCTTGGTAGTACACATCAAAAAGAATTCCGGCAGAAATAACCAGGGCAAACTGACCGTTCGTCATAGAGGCGGCGGCGCAAAGCTCAAATATAGACTGGTAGACTTTAAACGTTTGAAAGACGGTATCCCAGCAAAGGTAACCGCCATTGAATATGATCCAAACCGTACCGCCAATATTGCTTTGATCTGCTATGCAGATGGCACCAAGAGCTATATTCTTGCTCCTGTTGGGCTGCAGGTTGGCCAGACAGTAATGAGCGGTCCTGATGCAGAAGTTCGCACCGGTAACACGCTGCCTATGCGCTATATCCCTGTGGGTGCCAATATCCACAATATCGAAATGAAACCCGGCAAAGGCGGACAGCTGGTTCGTTCTGCTGGCAATGTAGCTCAGCTGATGGCGAAGGAAGGCAAATATGCCACCGTAAAACTGCCCTCCGGTGAAATGAGATTACTGCCCATTGATTGCCGTGCTACCATTGGTCAGGTGGGTAATCTGGATCATGAGCTGGTGAAGATCGGTAAGGCCGGCAGAAAACGTCACATGGGTATCCGTCCTACCGTTAGAGGTTCTGTTATGAACCCCAATGACCACCCTCACGGCGGCGGCGAAGGTCGTGCACCTATTGGCCATCCGTCTCCAATGACCCCTTGGGGCAAACCGGCTCTTGGCTATAAGACAAGAAAGAAACACAAGGCTTCCAACAAATTTATCATCCGTGGCAGAGATTAATCGGAAAGCCAGTTAGAATCGGAGCAAAAAGGAGGATTTCCATACATGGGCAGATCATTGAAAAAAGGTCCCTTTGCTGACAGCCATCTGCTGAAAAAAATTGATGCGCTCAATGCAGCAAATGAAAAAACGGTTATCAAAACTTGGTCTCGTCGTTCTACCATTTATCCAGATATGATCGGTCATACCATTGCCGTACATGACGGAAGAAAACATGTGCCTGTTTATATCACCGAGGATATGGTGGGCCATAAACTGGGCGAATTTGCTTTGACCAGAACATACCGTGGTCATGGCAAAGATGCTGAAAAGAAATCGAAAGTAAGATAAGATCATGTTTTGAAAGGAGGTTTGGCGGTCATGGCAAAAGGACATAGAAGCCAAATTAAAAGACACAGAAACGTTGAAACCAAAGACAAAAGACCTCAGGCAACAGCGAAGTATGTTGGCATCCCTGCTTCCAAAGCACAGATCGTTTTGGAACAGATCAAAGGCAAGGATGTGGCAACGGCAGCTGCCTTGTTGAGATATAACCCGCGGATCGCTGCAGCGATTATCGGCAAAGTGCTGCACTCTGCAGTGGCCAATGCTGAAAACAATCTGGGTATGGATGTAAGCAAACTCTATGTGGAAGAAGTAAGCGCTGGGCAGGCTCCTGTTATGAAGCGGATTCGCCCCAGAGCCCAAGGCCGTGCTTATCGGATTCTGAAAAAGAGCAGCCATATTTCCATCATCCTCAACGAGAGATAAGGAGGTAAACGAGAGTGGGACAGAAAGTTAATCCGCATGGACTGAGAGTGGGCATCATCAAAGATTGGGATACGAAATGGTATGCTGAAAAAGATTTTGCCGATTATCTGGTGGAAGACAATCAGATCAGAAAGTTCATTAAAAATAAATTGTATGCTTCCGGCATTTCCAAAATCCTTATCGAGCGGACCTCTGATAAGATGAAGGTGACGGTTTATACAGCAAAACCGGGTATTGTGATTGGCCGTAACGGCTCTGCCATTGAGGAACTGAAAAATCAGGTTCAGGGCATGACCAAACACAAAGTGTCCATCAATATCGAAGAAATCAAACGCCCTGAGTTGGATGCACAGCTGGTAGCTGAAAACATTGCAAAACAGTTGGAAGAACGTGTTACCTTCCGTCGTGCTATGAAGCAGGCAATGGGCCGCACCATGAAGTTTGGTGCGAAAGGCATTAAGACAGCTTGTGCAGGCCGTTTGGGCGGTGCAGACATTGCTAGAACCGAAAGCTATCATGAAGGCACCATTCCTCTGCAGACCCTGCGTGCAGACATCGACTATGGTTTTGCAGAAGCTGATACCACCTATGGCAAGATCGGTGTTAAAACTTGGATCTACAAAGGAGAGATTCTTCCTGTAAAAGCAGCAAACAAGGAAGGAGGCAAGAAATAACATGTTAATGCCAAAAAGAGTAAAAAGACGGAAACAGTTCAGAGGCCGTATGAAAGGCAAAGCCTACAGAGGCAATAAAGTGACCCATGGCGAATATGGTATTCAGGCGCTGGAACCCAGCTGGGTGACCAGCAATCAGATCGAGGCTGCCCGTATTGCCATGACCAGATATATCAAACGTGGCGGTAAAGTTTGGATCAAAATTTTCCCAGATAAGCCTGTAACGGCTCGCCCGGCTGAAACCCGTATGGGTAGTGGTAAAGGCGCTGTTGACTACTGGGTAGCAGTAGTGAAACCCGGCCGTATCATGTTTGAATTGGGCGGTGTTCCTGAAGAAACCGCAAGAGAGGCCCTTCGTCTGGCCATTCATAAACTCCCCATCAAGTGCAAGATCGTTTCTCGTGCCGAACAGCAAGCGGAAATGGAAGGTGATAGCAAGTGAAAACGAAAGCTTATATGGATGCGTTAAAAAACAAGTCCGTGGACGATTTGAATAAAGAATTGGTGCAAGCCAAAAAAGAACTCTTTAACCTGAGATTTCAAAATGCAACCAACCAGCTGGACAACACTGCCCGGATCGGTGAAGTTCGTAAGAATATTGCCCGGATCCAGACAGTTATCACCCAGGCCAAGAAATCCGCAAAATAATTGTTGAAAGGAGGCACTGCAAGTGGAAGAAAGAAACCTTCGCAAAACTAGAGTTGGCAGAGTCATCAGCGATAAGATGGATAAAACCATCGTTGTAGCTGTAGAAGATAGAGTAAAACATCCCCTGTACGGCAAGATTGTAAACCGTACCTATAAACTGAAAGCTCATGACGAACAAAATGAATGCCGTGTGGGCGACAGAGTAAAAGTGATGGAGACCAGACCTCTTTCGAAAGACAAGAGATGGAGATTGGTTCAGATCGTTGAAAAAGCAAAATAATTTCTGTTGCGAGAGGAGGAACAGGAATGGTTCAGCAGGAAACCAGATTGAAAGTAGCAGATAATTCCGGCGCAAGAGAATTGCTCTGCATCCGTGTTTTGGGTGGTTCCACCAGAAGATATGCCGGTGTTGGCGATATTATCGTTGCTGCCGTTAAAGATGCAACGCCAGGCGGTGTTGTTAAGAAAGGCGATGTTGTAAAAGCTGTGGTAGTGCGGACTGTAAAACCCGTTGGCCGCCCCGATGGCTCCTATATCCGTTTTGATGATAACGCAGCTGTCATCATCAAAGATGATAAAAACCCGAGAGGCACCCGTATTTTTGGACCGGTGGCAAGAGAGCTGAGAGAAAAACAGTTCATGAGAATCCTTTCTCTTGCGCCTGAAGTGTTATAAGAGGAGGGGTATCACGTGAGCACCAGATTGAAAAAAGGCGATAAAGTCATCGTGATCGCCGGTAAAGATAAAGGAAAAGAAGGCAAGATCCTTGTGGTTGACCGCAAGAAAAACAGAGTGATCGTGGAAGGTGTCAACCTCGTTTCTAAACATCAAAAACCCAATCAGCTCCACCAGCAGGGCGGCATCATCAAGAAAGAAAATTTCCTGGACGCTTCGAATGTGATGTATTCCCTGAACGGCAAACCCACCCGCATCGGTGTGAAAATCGAAAACGGCAAAAAAGTGAGAATTGCCAAGAAAACCGGCGCTACCATTGACTAAAGCCGAAAGGAGGATCTGAAGTGAACCGTTTGAAAGAGTTTTATAACAACGAAGTGGTTGACGCAATGACGAAAAAATTTGCGTATAAAAATAAAATGGCTGTGCCGAAGATGGAAAAAATCGTCATCAATATGGGCGTTGGCGAGGCAAGAGAAAACGCAAAAGTGCTTGACGGCGCTGTAAAAGATTTGACCATCATTTCCGGCCAAAAACCCGTTATCACCAAAGCAAAAAAATCTGTGGCAGCATTTAAGCTGCGTGAAGGCATGAACATTGGCTGCAAGGTGACGTTGCGCGGTGAAAGAATGTATGACTTTATGGATCGGCTTATCAATATTGCCCTTCCCCGTGTGCGTGACTTCCGCGGCGTAAAGGCCAACTCCTTTGATGGCAGAGGCAACTACACCATGGGTATCAAAGAGCAGCTCATCTTCCCTGAAATCGAATACGATAAGGTGGATAAAATCAGAGGTATGGACATCATTTTCGTTACAACTGCCCACACCGATGAAGAAGCAAGAGAACTGCTGAGACTGTTTGGTATGCCGTTTGCAAAATAAGGAGGGACAAACATGGCAAAAACTTCTATGAAGGTGAAACAGGCCAGAGCGCCTAAATTCTCTACCAGAGCATATACTCGCTGCCGGATCTGCGGAAGACCCCATGCAGTGCTTAGAAAATATGGCATCTGCCGGATTTGCTTTAGAGAACTGGCTTACAAAGGCCAGATTCCCGGTGTAAAGAAAGCTAGCTGGTAATTTCGGAAAGGAGGAACCCCACATGTCCATGAGCGATCCCATCGCAGATATGCTGACCAGAATCAGAAACGGCAACACCGCAAAACATGACACGGTTGATGTGCCCGTTTCCAAAATGAAAAAAGCAATCGCCGATATTCTTACCAACGAGGGCTATATCAAAGGCTATGAAATCGTGGAAGACGGTGTAAAGAGCACCATGAAGCTCACCTTGAAATATGGCAAGGATAAAAATGAAAAGGTTATCACCGGCATCAAACGCATCTCCAAACCGGGGCTGAGAGTATTTGCCGGAAAAGACGAACTGCCAAAAGTATTGGGCGGTTTGGGTACGGCTATCATTTCCACCAGCCAGGGCCTTATGACCGATAAGGAAGCAAGAGCAAAAGGCATTGGCGGAGAAGTGATTGCTTTTATCTGGTAAATATTATATAGTATGATAGGAGGTGCAGACCATGTCCAGAATTGGTAAGTTGCCTGTTGCCATTCCTTCTGGTGTAGAGGTGAAGGTAGAAGAGGGAAACCTTGTGACGGTAAAAGGTCCAAAGGGAACTTTGCAGCGCAAAATGGCCGATGACATGAACATCGCAGTAGAAAATAACGAGGTCGTTGTAACAAGACCTTCTGATTTGAAAAAACACAAAGCTTTGCACGGCTTAACCCGTACGTTGATTCATAATATGGTTGAAGGCGTAACCAAAGGTTACGAAAAAACACTGGAAATCAACGGTGTTGGTTACAGAGCAGCAAAAAGCGGTAAAAAATTAACCCTGACTCTGGGTTACTCTCACCCAGTGGAAATGATCGACCCTGATGGCATTGAAACTGTAGTTGATGGCCAGACAAAGATCATTGTAAAAGGCATTGACAAAGAAAAGGTTGGTCAGTTTGCCGCAGAAATTAGAACCAAACGCCCACCCGAACCTTACAAAGGAAAGGGTATCAAATATGCGGATGAACACATCAGAAGAAAAGTTGGTAAGACCGGTAAGAAATAAGGCAGCATAAGGTCCTTATTTATATCGGAAATTGACTAATAGAATAGGAGTGAAATCCATGATCAAGAAAGCTAACCGCGCCACCGCACGCATTAAGCGGCATATGCGGATTCGCAATAAGATCAGCGGTACGGCTCAGCAGCCAAGACTGGCTGTATTCCGTTCCAATCAGCATATGTATGCTCAGCTGATCGATGATACCACCCATCAGACCCTGGCTGCTGCCAGCACCATGGAATCTGAAATCGCCAGCAAGCTCTCCAGCACCTCCAATGTGGAAGCTGCTCAGGCTGTGGGCGAGGCCATTGCAAAAAAAGCCCTGGAAAAAGGAATTACTGCAGCTGTATTTGACAGAGGCGGCTATATCTATCACGGCAAAGTAAAAGCTCTGGCCGAAGCAGCAAGAGAAGCAGGCTTACAATTCTAAGCAAGGAGGGAACAAACGTTGAAAAGAATCGATCCGAGTACCCTGGATTTGAAAGATACCGTTGTTACCATCAACCGTGTAACAAAAGTAGTAAAAGGCGGTCGTACGATGCGCTTTTCCGCTTTAGTAGTTGTGGGCGATGGCAACGGCTATGTTGGATGCGGCATGGGGAAAGCTGCTGAAATCCCCGAAGCCATCCGCAAAGGCAAAGAAGACGCTATGAAGAACCTGATCTATGTAGATCGTAATGATGTAGATAGCCTGTATCATGAGACCGTAGGCCAATACGGCAGCGCCAGTGTTCGTCTGATGCCTGCTGTAGAAGGTACTGGTATCATTGCCGGCGGCCCTGCTCGTGCTGTACTGGAACTGGCTGGTATCCGCAATATCAGAGCCAAATCCTTGGGCTCCAATAACAAACGCAACGTTGTTAGCGCTACCATCGCAGGCCTGGCCAATGTAACCACGCCGGAAAAAGTGGCAAAGCTTCGCGGCAAGTCTGTGGAAGAAATTTTAGGCTAAGGAGGAGACGGCTGTGGCACAACTGAAAATCACATTGGTGAAAAGCACCATCGGTGCAATCCCAAAGCATAAAAGAACAATTCAGGCTCTGGGGCTTGGCAAGCTGAATTCCAGCGTGACCAAACAAGACAATGCTGCCACCAGAGGAATGATTAAACAGGTAAGCCACCTGCTCAAGGTGGAGGAACTCCAGTAATTAGAGGAACTTAAGGAGGTGTAACAAAGATGAAATTAGGAGAATTGAGACCGGCGGAAGGCTCCAATCCCAAGGCATTCCGTGTAGGCAGAGGTCATGGCTCCGGCAATGGCAAAACCTCTGGCAGAGGACAGAAGGGCCAGGGCGCACGGTCTGGCAGCGGCGGTAAAGCTGGTTTTGAAGGCGGCCAGATGCCTTTGTACCGTCGTCTCCCCAAACGCGGCTTTACTTGCAGAAACTCCAAAGAGATCATCGGTATTAATATCCATACCCTGAATGCTTTTGAAAACGGCGCTGTAGTAGACATCGAAGCATTAAAGGCAGCTGGTTTGGTATCCAATCCCAAGGATGGCGTAAAAATCCTGGGCCTTGGCGACCTGGAACGTCAGCTGACGGTAAAAGCCAATGCTTTTAGTAAGTCTGCAAAAGAAAAAATTGAGGCGGCCGGTGGTAAAGCAGAGGTGATCTAATTGCTGAAGTTATTCATCAATGCCTGGAAGGTCAAAGAGATCCGGGCGAAGCTTCTTTATACGTTGTTGATTTTGGCGATTGTCCGGCTGGGTGCACATATTGCACTGCCGGGCATCGACTTGGTATCAATTAAAGCTGGACAGGAGATGTTTGGCTCTGGTACGTTGTATAATATCATTGCCGGAGGCTATAATTCTCGTTTCTCCATCTTTTCCATGGGGATTGGCCCCTATATCACGGCCTCTATTATCATGCAGCTGTTGACAGTGGCTATCCCGAAGATCGAGCAATTGCATAAAGAAGGGGAGGCTGGCAGAAAGAAGATTACCACATATACGCGGTATTTGACCATTGCACTTTCTGCCATTCAGGGCATCGGTGTGACGGCCAGCTATTCTTCCATGTTTTTGTCGGATAGTATCTTTTTAAAGATCGCCTCTGTGATCTGTTTGGTTGCAGGATCCTCCTTTGTGATGTGGATGGCTGAACAGATCACCCAGAAGGGCCTTTCTAATGGTTCTTCTATGATTATCTTTGTCAATATCGTTTCAAATATGCCCAGTGGAATTTCCGCATTGGTATCTTATAGCCAGGGCGGAGATCCTGTCAGCATTTTGAAGATTATCGCAATTCTTCTCATTTTGGTTGTTGACCTGGTGTTTATTGTTTATATCAACCAGGGCGAACGCCGGATTCCCGTGCAATATTCCACAAAGATGGGTGGACGCCGCACGTTTGGCGGGCAAGGTTCCTTTATGCCGATTAAGGTCAATACGGCTGGTGTAATTGCCATCATCTTTGCCTTAAGTTTATTGCAGTTTCCGGAGGTACTCAGTCAGTTTGTGACACCGGGTGCAACGTATCAAAAAGTGATCGAAGTGCTGAGCATCAGCCATCCCGTGGGGGCTGTGCTGTATGTGATCTTGATTCTGTTTTTCTCCTACTTCTATACGTCCATTGTGATCAATCCCAATGAGATTGCAGAAAATATGAAGAAAAACGGCGGATTTATCCCCGGTATTCGCCCGGGTCAGCCAACAAGCGCATTTATCACCCGCGTGGTCAATCGGATCACGCTCATTGGCGCCATTGTATTTGCTTGTGTGGCCATGGTGCCCATTGTGCTTCAGTGGGTCTTTGGACTGAACGTAGGCTTCGGCGGAACGACTCTGATCATCGTAGTGGGCGTTTGCCTGGATTTGGTTAAGAGCTTGGAAAGCCAGCTGTTGATGCGCCATTATAAAGGCTTCCTGCAGAATTGATCCTGCGGCAGCAAAGAAGAGAGGGAAAGCAAATGAAAATTGTTTTGATCGGCGCTCCTGCAGCGGGCAAGGGCACTCAAGCCAGAAAGATGATTGCAAAATATCACCTAGCCTATATCTCCACTGGCGATATGCTTCGGGAAGAAGTGGCAAAGGGGACGCCCCTTGGTTTGCAAGCCAAAGAGATTATGGCAAAGGGTGCACTCGTTTCCGATGATTTGATTATTGCCATTGTGAAAGAACGGATCAAAGCGGACGACTGTAAAAACGGCTTTATCCTCGATGGCTTTCCCCGGACCGTGGTCCAGGCGGAAAAGCTTGACGAGCTCATTGGCTCTGTGGACAATGCCATCTATATTAAAGTCAGCGATGAAGTGATACTGGAACGCATTACCAGCCGTTTGACCTGCCCGAACTGTGGTGCATCTTATAACAAAATTTCTATCCCACCGAAAAAAGAAGGGATCTGCGATCAGTGCGGCAGCGCATTGACCCAACGCAAAGACGACACCTATGAAGCCGGCAAAGCGAGATTGGCTACGTTCCATGAACAAAGCGAGCCATTGGTGGCTTATTATGAAAAACAAGGCCGCCTGTTGACGGTGGACGGCGAGCAAGATGCTGACACGATCTTTTCCCAAATTGCCGCAGCCCTCGATTAATCAGGGCCGGCGGCCTGGCCAGGACATTGGCCAAAGTTTCTTCCGCCGGAGGCTCCGGCGGGTGAGAAACGGCCGGCAGCGGCCATGACCGAAAACAGCGTTTTCAAGCGCGGCGGGCTGCCCGGTGAGCGGAAGAGGAGAAGCCGAATCTTTTTCATCACAGCGAGGTGACAAGAACATGGAGTATACGGTGGGGCAAGTGGTCATTTCCAAACAAGGCCGTGATCAGTGCGGAGCTTTTGTGGTGGTGGCCCTGGAAGGGGACTTCCTCTACCTAGCCGATGGAAAAAAACGGCCGTTAAGCCGTCCGAAAAAGAAAAGAAAGAAACATGTTCAGAAAACGAACACGGTTTTCCCGCAGATCCGGCAAAAAATCCTCGAAAACGGCTATTTGCTCGATGCGGATATCAAAAAAGCGCTGAAGGAATTCGGTGGGAATGAATGACAAGGAGGTTCCAACGTGTCTAAAGACGATGTAATTGAAGTAGAAGGCACTGTATTGGAGAAACTGCCAAACGCGATGTTCCAGGTGGAACTGGAAAACGGACATAAGATCTTGGCCCATATCTCCGGAAAGCTTCGCATGAACTTTATCCGGATCCTGCCAGGCGACAAAGTGTTGATCGAAATGTCTCCATACGATCTGACCAAGGGCCGGATTATCTGGAGAGCAAAATAAGCAGCAAAGAAAGGAGCGATCCCAAATGAAGGTAAGACCTTCCGTAAAACCAATGTGTGAAAAATGCAAGGTAATCAAAAGAAAAGGCCGTGTTATGGTGATTTGT
The DNA here is from genome assembly GCA_904381335.1 of Candidatus Neoanaerotignum galli. GTDB lineage: Bacteria > Bacillota > Clostridia > Lachnospirales > Anaerotignaceae > Neoanaerotignum > Neoanaerotignum galli. The sequence continues at coordinate 24,742 of CAJFIN010000007.1, forward strand.
GAAAATCCCAAACACAAACAGAAACAGGGCTGATCTTTTTTTGATGGAACTATATGGCTCAATATGAGGTGCAGGAAACCTTGAGGGCAGATCCGAATCAAAATCCGTCATTTTCTCTGTCGGTTTTATCCGGTGCGGCTGACAAAAGGATTTTTGTTCCCGGTAAAACCCATGGCAGGAAATCATGTTCAGATAAACAACAAATTAAGCATGGAGGTGCAACGTACACATGGCACGTATCGCTGGTGTAGATTTACCAAGAGAAAAGCGCGTTGAAATTGGCCTGACCTATGTTTATGGCATTGGCCGTCCCAGCGCTGTGAGAATTTTAAAAGAAGCAGGCGTTAACCCAGATACCAGAGTAAGAGATTTGACTGACGATGAAGTATCTCGGATTCGTGACGTCATCGATCACAGCCAGAAGGTGGAAGGCGATCTGCGCCGGGAAGTGGCGCTGAACATTAAACGGCTGGTGGAAATTGGTTGCTATCGCGGCATTCGTCATAGAAAAGGACTGCCTGTTCGCGGTCAGAAAACCAAGACCAACGCCAGAACCAGAAAAGGCCCGAAAAAGACGGTAGCCAACAAGAAGAAATAATTCATAGGAGGGGAATGGTCAAATGGCAAAGAAAGCTGTAAAAAAAGCAACGACCCGCAGACGTCGTGAGAAAAAACATGTGGAACGTGGTCAAGCTCATATCCAGTCCACATTTAATAATACCATCGTAACGATCACTGACACGGCAGGCAACGCCCTCTCCTGGGCTAGCGCTGGTCAGCTCGGTTTTAAAGGCTCCAGAAAATCTACTCCCTATGCTGCTCAGATGGCAGCAGACACTGCTGCTCAGGCTTGTTCTGATTATGGCCTGAAGACGGTGGAAGTATTTGTAAAGGGCCCTGGCAGCGGTCGTGAAGCTGCTATTCGTGCTCTGCAGGCTGCTGGCCTGAGCGTTACCATGATCAAAGACGTAACGCCCGTGCCTCACAACGGTTGCCGTCCGCCGAAACGCAGAAGAGTATAATTTTTCAGGAGGTGCAGATAGAAAATGGCAAGAGATATGGTTCCTGTTCTGAAAAGATGCAGATCCCTTGATTTAGATCCCATTTATTTGGGCATTGAAAAGAAATCGAAAAAACAACCGAAAAACACCAGAAGAAAAGTAAGCGAATATGGTCTTCAGATGAGAGAAAAACAAAAAGCCAAATTCATCTATGGTGTTTTGGAAAAACAGTTCCGTGGCTATTATGCAAAAGCAGAAAAAATGGCTAAAAAAGAAGGCATCCCTGGTCAGAACCTGTTGATGCTTCTGGAACTTCGTTTGGATAATGTTATGTTCCGCCTGGGCTATGGCCGCACCAGAAAGGAAGCTAGACAGATCGTGCGTCATAAACACGTTTTGGTTAACGGCAAGCCGGTGGATATTCCATCTTACCAGCTGAAAGTTGGCGATGTGGTTGAAGTGAAAGAAAAATATAAGACCATGCAGAGATATCAGAACGTGCTGGACGTGACGGCTTCCAGAGTTGTTCCTGCTTGGTTGAGTGCAGACCACGAAGCGCTGAAAGGCACCGTGGTAGCAAAACCCAAACGGGAAGATATTGATGTTCCTGTGGAAGAAACCCTCATCGTTGAACTGTACTCCAAATAATAAACAGCAAGCGGGTCCCCCTCTGCTTCTTTTGAGGCGGAGGGCCCTGTTCTCTGATTTTCTAAGCCATGCAATGAAACAGTTGGCCATTCTTATGGGGATGGCACAGATCAATCCAAGAGGAGGTTTGAACGGTGTTTGAATTTGAGAAACCTCGTATCGAAATTGCGGAAATGGCGCAGGACGGCACCTATGGCCGTTTTGTGGTAGAGCCCCTGGAAAGAGGATATGGAACGACCCTGGGCAATTCTTTGAGACGGATTTTGCTCTCTTCTTTGCCTGGCGTTGCTGTGAGTAATGTAAAGATCGATGGTGTGCTGCACGAGTTCAGTACGGTTCCCGGTGTAAAAGAAGATGTAACAGAAATCATCTTGAATTTGAAAGGCCTGGCCATCAAAAACACCAGCGATAGCTTTGAGCCGAAGGTTGCCTATATCGATATGGAAGGGGAAGGGGAAGTGAAAGCATCGGACATCAAGGCCGATAGCGATATTGAAATCATGAACCCTGACCATCATATTGCCACACTTAGTGGCGGCCCGGGCAGTAAGCTCTACATGGAGATTACGATTACACGCGGCCGGGGGTATGTGGGCGCCGAAAAGAACAAAAAAGAGGATCAGCCCATTGGGATGCTCCCTGTGGATTCTATCTATACACCAGTACGCCGGGTGAATTTCTTGGTGGAAAACACCCGTGTGGGCCAGATGACAGACTATGACAAGCTGACACTGGAGGTTTGGACCAATGGTACGATCACACCGGATGATGCTGTTAGCTTTGGCGCAAAGATCCTGAATGAACATCTGAATCTCTTCGTGGATCTATCAGAAAACGCCAAGAATGCAGAGATCTTGGTGGAAAAAGAGGAAGGCAAGAAAGAAAAAGTTCTGGAGATGAGCATTGAGGAACTGGATCTTTCTGTACGGTCGTATAATTGCCTCAAACGGGCTGGGATCAACACAGTGGAAGACCTGGCCAGCAAGACCGAGGATGAAATGATGAAGGTGCGTAACCTTGGCCGTAAATCCTTGGAAGAAGTGCTCAATAAGATGGCAGAACTGGGCCTGGCATTAAAGCCCAGCGATGAATAAGAAGAAATCGGCCGCGGGGTTGCAGGGATGCGTAAGACCGAAGAGCAGGTCCCTGGGGAAAACCTCGCATATAAATAGGAGGAAAAAACTATGCATGCTTCCGGATACAGAAAACTTGGCAAAGCAACCCCTCAGAGAAAGGCACTGCTGCGCAATCAGGTGACAAACCTGCTTTATCATGGCAAAATCACAACCACTGTGACAAGAGCAAAAGAAGTTCGCCGCATTGCAGAAAAAATGATTACGCTGGCTGTAAAGGAGAAAGATAACTTTACAGAAGTGGAAGTGACAGCAAAATTGCCGAGAAAAGATACAAACGGCAACCGTGTCAAAGAAACGGTAAACGGCAAAAAAGTGACTGTTTACGATGAAATCAAAAAAACCATCAAAAAAGATCAGCCCTCTCGCTTGGCAGCTAGAAGAAAAATGCTCAGCTATCTTTATCCTGTAACAGAAACACCGAAAGATGGGAAAAAGATTCGCAGCCATTCCAAAAAAGTTGATATGGCTGCTAAACTGTTTGATGAAATCGCTCCCAAGTATGCAGATCGTAAAGGCGGTTATACCAGAATGGTGAGAATTGGCGCTCGTAAGGGCGATGCCGCTGAAATGGTGATTCTAGAATTGGTGTAATACCGATTTTATAACACAGATCAGGCCGAACCTCATTGGTTCGGCCTTTTTGTATGGCATGGAATCTGTAGGATCATTTGTCTTTACCATTGGGAAGTATGGATAGAAGGAGAAAGAGAAAATAGCCAGTAACTTTCTACTGGCTAAAACGCAGAATCTTTTGAATCAATGATTATTGGGGGACAGGTCCAATCCCAAAGGCACCAATTAAAAAGAACAGTCCTACAAATATCAGTAGGAGGAAGAATAAAACAAAGGCAAATACAAAGCTTTGTTTATATGGTTTATCTTTTGCCTTTTTTGCTATCCCACGACAAAGTAAAGCGATGGACCCTCCTATACAAAATAGGGGAAGAAAAACACCAATGCAGGTAAACACAATTGTATCCGCTTGCCATTGCAGAAGATCAAAGAACAAAAGACAAACCACCATGAGGGATAGGATCCCCAAAGTTTTGGCAATCTTTCTGCGCTCTTGTTTTTGTTGCTGCATGGCAGTATTGAGCGTATCGGTAACGGCATCGGCCGCTTCTTCTTTTGCCATGTGATCTGCGGGCATTTTTTGGGCCTTCATTAGCTCTAGCAGACTGATATTTAAAGCGCTGGCCAAAGGCTCTAACGTTTGAATCTCTGGAAATCCAATGCCGCGTTCCCAGCGGCTAATTGCTTTGTCTGTGACATGAATTATTGATGCCAGATCAGCCTGAGTCATATTTCTTTCTTTTCGGCATTGAGCCACAAAAGACCCAAATTGTTGTGCGTCCATTTTTGCACCTCCTTGTACCCATCATAGCAGATGTAAAGCAATCATACAACCGATGCTCCGTTTACCAGGCGCTCTACGATTTGTAGAGCGGCTTTTTAGTAAGGGGATCGGGCTTATGGTGCATTTTCTTCTGCTATGGATCATAGATTAGGAGAAATAGGGAGATGGGAATTAGCAGCTTAAAAGTAGCATGAGGGGAGAGCTGGTGGGCAGAAAATGAGGTTAGAGAAATGGGTTTTGCCAGCGTAACCAAGGGGCTAACCGTCTGCTGCTTCGTTTTTTTAATCTCTATGGAGAAGAAAAACATGGTCTTATTTCAACTGTGTTTTATATGAAAGTGATGCAACATGAAAGAAGATATGAAAACAAACTTTTATCCGGTGGGTTTTAAACGCGATGATGCACTCCTACACAGGGATAACGGTTGCTGGATTGCACGTTTTGTTATTTTAAGCTGTTAAAGTACTGTAAAGAAAAAGGTAGAAACCATGGCAATGTTCCATGGCTCTACCCTGATTGATCTGCAATGGTTCTGCTTTTGTTTTATCAAATGCCTTGGGGGATATACCCAAGGTTATTTTTCTTTCGCTTCTTTTTTCTTTGCTTCAGCATTACTTTTGCTGATGTTACGAATATGCATATAGACGGTGTTTTTGGATATGCCCATCATGTCTGCAATTTTAACCACAGCATCTTTGAAGTTAAAAATACCTTTTTCGTTCAATATGGCAATAACTTCTTTGTTTTTATTGCTGGTGGCGATGGAGCGATCGTTATATACCCGGTCAGAAGCCTCTTTTAGACTAACCTTCAGCAGTTCATCCACATCTTCAACGAAGCTCTCTGTGAAGGCTGGCGTACGGAAATTACTATTTTCTGGTGATAAAGAGGAGAGCAGGTCAGATAATGGCGTTGTCATATAAAAGTTAATACAGAGTAGGCCGATAACCACGCCTTTTTCCCCCATGATGGCAATGGAAGTGGATTTTAAAGGTTCTCCTTTGGAGGTCTTATTAAAGTAGGCCATGTATTTTTTGTCTTCGCTTTCATTGATGTTTTTTGCCATGGTTAAACCTAGGTCAGTGATGGGAGAGCCTTCTTTGCGCCCGGTATACTGGCCATTGATGATTTTGATAACGGAGTGTTCTAAATTGCCCAAACTATGGACCACAATCTCATAGCCTTCCCCTAAATAATTGGCAAGCCCTTCGGCTAAAACTTTGTAAGATTCCAAAATAGCTTGATCACCGCGGGTGAGGGTGATGGGTTTTTGCTTCATCACAGAGCCTCCTTTACTAACACATTCGTTTTTTATAGGATGAAAAATATTGTACTCTATTCCTAGTATATAGTATAATCTTTTTTTCTCTCGGTGCAATAGGTTTTTATGGATTTTTGACAAAAAAGAATGAATTATTTGCGCTGGAATAAATGGATTTGTGTGGGGAGTAAAATAAATCTATGGTTTCTGGCAAAAAAATGATGGTTTGAAGCAGAATGGGCTGAAAAAAAGAGGTTCTTTTTTTCAGTGCACGCCAAAATCTGACAGAAGATAGTTCTTTTTTAGGCTATACTGAAAAGGACAGGAGGGGATAGGTGTGCAAAAGATACAAACGGCATTTGGAAAAGTGATTTTTCCGCCGAAAAAGAAGGCTTCTAGCCATCGGATCAAAGAAATCATTTGTCGGATCATAGCTCCGATCATTGGTTATGGTGTATTCGGCTATTTTTTTGGACGTGTTTTGCTTTTTGGCCAGTTTAACCCCTTGGGGATAACAGCAGTGGCAGCAATGCTGGGAGGCGGGTGGAACTGTTTTTTAACGGCACTGGGCGCGTTTTGGGGGTATACGCAAAGTGGGCTGCCTACCGGCGCACCCATGTATTTGATGGCGTTATCCGCATTAGGCGTGGGAGAGTGGTTTTTAGTTCGGGGGAAAAAGCTGACGCCACAACAAAAAGCATTGGGCTGTGCTGTCAGTCTTTGGGGTGGCGGCGCAGCGTATGCCATATTTGAGGGAGGAAGTCTCTTTTTATTTGTGCGCGCTGGTGCGGAAGGCGTTTTGGGAGCGGCAGTTACCTTCTTGCTGGGAAGGGGTATGACAGCTTGGAGCCGATATCAAAAGGGAGAAGGTGTCCTGGCAGGGGAGGATTTTATTGCCTTGAGTCTGATGGCAATTTTGGCTTTAGGCGGTGTAATGACCTTGGGGGAAGTGGGCTATGGTTTGGCGTTAGGGGCGGCAGTAGCGGCGGTGCTTTTGGCAGTATACATCGCTGGCAGTGCTGGCGTGGCGGCAGCCGCTGTGGCAGGGATCTGTTTTTTGGCCCTAGGCAGAGGCAGTCAGGAGCTATTTTTATTACTGGTGATGGGCGCCCTTGCTGCGCTGTTTTTCAGGCGCAGCCGAGCAATGACGGTGGCATCGTTTGCCCTGGGGGCTGCTATCCCTGCCTTTTATTTATCGGCTTGGCCTGACAGTGTAGGTCTGTGGGCATTATTTTTAGGTATGGCATTATTTTTGGCTGTGCCAAAGCGATATTTGGCTTGGATGCCCGAACAAGGAGGCCTTGCCAAAAGCCAGGATACCCTTTCAGGATGGAAAGAAGCAGCATCGGCTCGGCTGGAAGCTTTTGGAGAGGCAATTTTAGCTTTAGCCGATGTGTTTCCTTTGGCGGAACGGGAAGAACTGACGCCAGCGAAAGCATCAGAAGTAGTGGAAGAAACGGCCAGGCAGGCCTGTCAAGGCTGCCAGCAAGAAGAAAAATGCTGGCAAGGAAGAAAATTTACGACCTATGAAGCCATATATCGTTTGACTGGTGCAGCGGAAGAACGCGGGAGGATTACAGCAGAGGATTTAGCGCCCTTGATGACGTTTTGCTGTCATCCCCAACAGGTACAGGAAACGGCTTTGCGTTTGACCAGGCAAAAACAACAGGAACTATTTTGGAAAAATCGATTTTCCCAGACCCAAGCATTGGTACACCGGCAGATAGATGCCATTGGGATGGCAGCAGTGGGGCTGGCGGATGAATTGATTCCCAAACAAACATTGGATCCACGGCTTTCGGATAAGATTAGCCAGAAGCTGCAGCGGCAAGGGATTCAGTGCCAGCAAGTGAAAGCAGGAGAAGATGAAAACGGCATGTGGGTTTTGGTACAGCACCCAGCTTGTAGGGGGAAAAACCGCTGTCGGGCCGTGGTGGCGCCTCTCCTAACAGAGGTGACTGGGCGAGGATTTGTGCGCCAGCAAACCCGATGTCAAGGGAAAAAAGATGGCCTTTGCCGGGTGGTATTTCGAGAAGAAACAGGGCTGAGCTTTTTTTCTTCCTGTGCCAGCGCCACAAGGCAGGGCAGTGATATCAGCGGGGACAGCAGTTTTTCGTTTGAAATGCCGGGGAAAAAGGGCGTCCTGCTTTTATCAGATGGCATGGGAAGCGGACGGATAGCCGCGCAGGAGAGCCGAAGGCTATTGGAACTGATGCGCCGGTTTTTGGAAGCAGGATTTCCTTTATCGCTGGGGATGGAGACGATAAACGCGGCATTGGCAGTGAGAGCAAATGAAGTATACGCCACGCTGGATGTCTGTGCAGTGGATTTAAAGACCGGACAATTGGAGGTGGTGAAAAACGGTGGGGCAACAGTATTTTTGCGCCAAGGAGAACGGGTGAGGGTGATTCGTTCTTCTTCCCTGCCTTTAGGTGTGACCCCATCTTGGCAGGGGGAAAGCAGCCTTTGGCAAATGAAAAGCGGCGATCTGATGCTGCTGATCAGCGATGGAATTGCCGATGCCTTTGGACAGCAGGAGGAGCGGCTAGTGGAAGAACTGATACGTCAGGCGGGCGAAAATATCTCTTGGTTATGTGACGCCGTACTTCAGGTTGCTTTGCAGCGTACTGGCGGTATGGCTAAAGATGATATGACGGCTGTGGCCGGAAAAGTGGAATAAAAAACGAATTTGAAATAGGGCATTGCCTAAAGGGACGGAGAAATCCGTCTCTTTTTTGTTGGAAAATAGCAGTTGACTCTGGATAAATAATGAAAAGAGGGTTTGGCATCATTTTTTGCAGCAAAAATGAGGGAAGGAAGCAGCCTTGGCTCTTTGGCTAGAAAGGGGTGCAACGGCAGCTAGCGGGAAGGAAAAGGGGTTTTTTTATGTTGGGCTTTATGGTAGGATAAGAAAATAAGGAGGGACGGGATAATGGCAGAAACAATGAAACACATGATGGAGCAGACCATACGCCAGGAGGCATTGCTATCAGCAGGATGCCATGTGGTGGTGGGAGTTTCCGGCGGAGCGGATTCCACGGCCCTTTTGCTGGGTTTGATAGAACTGGCAGAACAGTTTTCTATTACCGTATCGGCCCTCCATGTTCATCATGGCATCCGGGGAGAAGAGGCACAACGGGATCAAGCTTTTGTGGCGCATTTGTGTGCCCAGTTGGCTGTGCCTTGCCGTATTGTATACTGCGATGTGCCAAAACTGGCCAAGCAGATGGGCATGACATGGGAAGAAGCAGGAAGAATGGTGCGGCATGATAGTTTAAAAAAGGAAGCGGCTAAGTATGCCCAGGGATATGTGGCGTTAGCCCATCATAGGGAAGATCAGGCAGAAACGGTGATATTTCGATTATGCCGTGGTACAGGAATACGGGGGTTAACAGCGATGCGGCCAAAGCGAGGCATAGTGATTCGGCCGCTGCTTTATTGTACGCGGGCTCAGATTGAAGCCTTTTTGGCAGAACGGGGTCAGAGCTACTGTACGGATTCCACCAATGAAGAGGAGCAATATACTAGAAACCGTATCCGCCGGCAGGTATTGCCATTGTTAGAGCAGATTCATCCCCAGGCCATTCGTCATATTGCCCAAGCGGCAGATCATCTAGCCCAAGAAAATGATTTTTTAGAGCAGTTAGCCCGGGAGGCGCTGGTGCGTCTAAAAAAGAAGATCAACCCTGGAATCTCTTTGCAGCAGGAGGTACTAGGTAAGATGCATCCAGCACTTTGCCGGCGGGTGCTGCAGTTGGCGCTGCGGGAGGTGGGCGCAGATGGGGAAAATTTTGGAGCGGTTCATTGGGAAAAATTGTTGGCATTTATCCAGGCTTCTACGGGAAAGACACTGGATTTGCCGGGCGGATTTACTGCCCGAACATCCTATGGCCAGTTAGTGCTGGAACGGGCTCGGACGATGATGGAGGACTACTGCTATCCGCTGCGGGAAGGAGAACTGCTTTATGTACCTGAAGCAGGGCTTTCGATTTTGGTAGAACGGGGGCCGAAAAAAAATAGAGGTTTTTTTCTGAATCCCTATACGAACTGCTTGGAATGTGATAAAATAGGTAACGGTTTTGTAATTAGAAATCGCCGTCCAGGAGACTATGTTTTTTTGCTGGGAGGCAGGAGAAAAAAACTCAAAGATTATTTTATGGATGAAAAAATACCCAGGCCTCAAAGACAACAAATGGCGCTGCTGGCAGAGGGAAGTCGGGTGGCTGCTGTTTTGCCGGATCGGGCATTTTGCTCGCCATTAGCGCAACAGCGGTTTTATCTATATGTATGGGAGGATCCACATGAAGGAAACAATTAGCGTATTGATTAGTAAAGAAGAAATACATCGGGCGATCCAAGCTTTGGCCCGTCAGATAGAAACGGAATATGAAGGCAAAGAACTCCATTTTATCTGCGTGCTGAAGGGCGGCGTAACGTTCATGGTAGAACTGGCAAAGGCAATCCGGAAGAATGTGTATTTTCACTTCATGGATGTATCTAGCTATGGCTATGGCACCGAGTCTTCCGGTAATTTAAAGATATTGATGGATTTAGATGAGCCGATTGCTGGTAAAGACGTGATTATTGTAGAAGATATTGTGGATAGTGGACGAACGCTAAAGATGCTGCGGGATATGTTGGAAAACCGGAACCCTGCCAGTTTGAAAATCGCCACGCTTTTAGATAAGCCACAGCGCCGGGTGACAGAAGTGCCCATTGATTATTGTTGCTTTCAAATCCCGGATGAGTTTGTGGTAGGGTTCGGGTTGGATTATGCTCAGAAATACCGCAATTTGGATTACGTTGGCGTGATTTCCTTTGAAGAAGAGTGAGAATTTCATTGCGGAGGGCCTTCTGGTGTGATAAAATCAAATGAAGCCCTTCTGGGTAAATGACGGAAAAAAGAGGAGGAAGCCGGCATTGAATCGATATTGGAAAAGTTTTGGCATTTATGCCCTGATGTTTTGCATTGTATTGGGCATTTTAGCCATGGTCAACGGGTCTATCAATTCATCCCCGCCAGCACAAATGGCAGTTTCCTATGATTATGGAGATCTGGTGCAGCAAATTGAAGATGGTCAAGTAGCCACCATCACCATCTTAAAAAGCGGAGGAGCCAATGATTTTGGCCAGGTGGAAGTTACCACCAAGGATGGACAGACCTATACCACCAATGTGGTGGGGTGGAACCAGTTTATGGAATTTTTAACGCCCCATCTGCTCAGTGGCGAAATTGAGCAGACAGATGTGGCAGATATGCCAGAAAACAATATTTTGGTTTCGATCCTGCCCAGCATTATTTTTATGATTATCGCCATCATCATCTTTACGGTGATGTTTCAGAAGATGCAGGGCGGCGGGGGCAAGATGGCCAATTTCGGCAAAAGTAAAGCCAAAGTCACCATCGATGATAAAAATAGGGTCACTTTTGACAATGTGGCTGGTTTGGATGAAGAAAAAGCAGAACTTCAGGAAATAGTGGAATTTTTGCGCGATCCTAAAAAATTTGTGGATTTAGGGGCGAGAATTCCCAAAGGCGTTTTACTGGTGGGCCCTCCGGGAACAGGAAAAACGTTGCTGGCCAAGGCTGTGGCAGGCGAAGCGAAGGTGCCCTTTTTCAGCATTTCAGGTTCTGACTTTGTGGAAATGTTTGTGGGTGTGGGCGCTAGCCGGGTACGGGATTTGTTTGACCAGGCGAAGAAAAACGCGCCGTGTATTGTATTTATTGATGAGATTGATGCCGTGGGACGCCGCCGCGGCGCTGGATTGGGCGGTGGCCATGATGAGCGGGAACAGACGTTAAACCAGCTGTTAGTAGAGATGGATGGCTTTGGCGTAAATGAAGGTGTGATTGTGGTGGCTGCCACCAACCGGGCCGATATTCTGGATCCAGCCATTTTGCGTCCTGGCCGGTTTGACCGTCAGGTATATGTGGGACGGCCGGATGTGAAGGGCCGGCGGGAAATCTTAAAAGTCCATGCGAAGGGAAAACCCATGGCGCCAGAAGTGGATTTAGATGTGGTGGCTAAGACAACCTCAGGCTTTACCGGCGCCGATCTGGAAAATTTGCTTAACGAAGCAGCTCTGTTGGCTGCCCGTGATGGCAAAAAACAGATTGATATGGAAGAAATCCAAAAAGCTTTTGTGAAAGTGGGCATTGGCACGGAGAAAAAAAGCCGGGTGATCAGCGAGAAAGAAAAGCTCATTACCGCATATCACGAAAGCGGCCATGCCATTTTGTTTGAAAAATTGTCCCATCTGGATCCAGTTCACTCCATTTCTATCATTCCCACTGGTATGGCGGGCGGCTATACCATGCCCTTGCCTGGGGAAGATAAGATGTATGTGACCAAAAAGACCATGCAAGAGGAGATCATCTCCTTTTTGGGTGGTCGGGCGGCGGAATATATTATTTTTGAAGATGTGACCACTGGTGCCTCCAATGATATTGAACGCGCCACCGCCATGGCCAGAAGCATGGTGATGAAATATGGTATGAGTGATATTCTTGGGCCTGTGCAGTATGGCGATCAGGGCGATGAAGTATTTATTGGTAAGGAGATTGCTCATTCCAGAAATTATGGAGAAGAAGTGGCCTCCACCATCGATCAGGAAGTGCGAAAAATTATGGTGACCAGCTATAAAGAAGCCATCCGGATCATTCAGGAGAATTTGGATGCCCTTCATGCGACAGCCAAGTATTTGGTGGAAAATGAAAAAATCACTGGAGATCAATTCCGTGCTATCTTGCAGGATCCAAAGGCATATTTGCCCACAGCCCAAACGGAAGAGACAACACCGACCGACACAGAGGAATAACCGAAGAGAAACGATTACCTAAAGGAGGAAATGACCATGGAATTTCATTTGCAGCCAGGTATGACCAATGAGATGGAGTTTTTGGTGACAAAAAATGATGCCACAGACCATTTTGGGGCAGGGTTCCCCGTATTTGCCACCCCAGTCATGATTAACTGGATGGAACAGACCAGCTTAAAACTTTGTCAGCAGGTACTGCCAAAGGGGTATGATACGGTGGGCACTTTTGTTAATGTAAAACATTTGGCAGCAACACCAGTGGGAATGAAGGTGCGTGTCATTGCTGAAATTGAAGAAGTGAATGGAAAAATGCTCACCTTTAAAGTGAAAGCTTACGATGAAAAAACAAAAATCGGAGAAGGCACGCATGGCCGGGCCATTATTGATGTGGAGCGGTTTATTAGCAAGTTGAAAAATCCAGATAAGAAGTAAGAACGGGAGGCAAAAGAGCATGGCAGTGGATTTGAAAGGCAGAAGCTTTTTGACATTAAAAGATTATACCGCTGAAGAAATTGAATATCTGGTGGATTTAGCCGCACAGCTGAAAGAAAAAAAGAAAAAAGGAATTTTTGATGGGCGTATGCTGCACAAAAACGTTGCGCTGATTTTTGAAAAACCATCTACACGCACGCGGTGCTCTTTTACGGTGGGCTGCATTGATGAGGGGGCTCACCCGGAATATTTGGGGAAGGATGACATTCAGCTGGGACACAAGGAAACGGTGGAAGATACGGCCCGTGTGTTGGGGCGGATGTTTGACGGCATTGAGTTTCGTGGCTTTTCCCAGCGGACAGTGGAAACGTTGGCAAAATATAGTGGTGTGCCCGTGTGGAATGGCTTGACAGATGAAGATCACCCCACCCAAGTACTGGCAGACTTTTTGACCATCAAAGAAAAGCTTGGCCGGTTAAAAGGTGTGAAATTCGTTTATATCGGCGATGGCCGAAATAACATGGCGAATGCATTAATGATTGGCGCTTCAAAAATGGGCATGGATTTTTGGATTATCTCCCCAGAAAGTTTACGCCCCGATCCAGCATTGGTGGCTCAATGCGAAACGTATGCGCAGCAATCTGGCGCAACCATTATACTGGAAAGCGACCCCAAAACGGGTGTGAAGGACGCTGATGTGATTTACACCGATGTTTGGGTGAGCATGGGCGAAGAAGAGAAAGCGAAAGATCGGATTGCGCTGCTTTCTCCCTATCAGGTCAATGATGCGCTGATGAAAGCAACAGGCAAAGAAAGCACGATCTTTATGCATTGCCTGCCTGCGGTGCGGGAAAAAGAAGTGACCAATGAAGTGATTGAAGGGCCCCAGTCGGTGGTCTTTGATGAGGCAGAAAACCGGCTGCATACCATTAAAGCTGTTATGGTGGCCACGATTGGCAACTGAGGAAGGCATGGATCCAGGCGCCTATACCGGCGCCTGTTTTTTATATCAAGAAACACATAGGTCGACTGCGTGGGTCCGGGCGTGTTCACGGTGAATGGCAAGCGGAGATGCGAAATCCACAAAAGTGAGGATGTGGAATAGAAGATCTAGGAGATTTCAAAAAAGAGATTCTGGCTAGCAGGGGGTTGATCTTTGAAAATTCATGGAAAATGGCTGGATAGATCAAAAGAAGCCCCAAAAAGCAAATGGATGTTGAAAAAGAAATGGAATGATTTCCTTTTGCCGGCCTAAAGCTTCGTAGTGGACAATGGGACATCTGAGGCAGAACCGTTAGCCATTGATGTGCCATTTGCCATAGCGATCAATGCCCAAAAGGAAGATGACGCAAGGAGTAAAGGAAGGAACATTCGAGAGGGGGAGAGAAACCATGAAGCAGACGCTGCTGGGCTTGCTGCTTTCGGGCCAGGATTACCTCTCTGGGGAAGAACTTGGCGCCAGGCTTGGCATTAGCCGCGCCGCTGTTTGGAAACAGATTCAGGCGCTGAAAGAACGGGGCATCCAGGTGGAAGCAGTGCAAAATAGAGGATATCGCTTATTGCCGGGCCAAGATATACTTGTAGAAGAAATTTGGTTTTGCAGACGGAAAACCAACGTGTTGGGAAGCCAGATGCGCATTTTGCCTCAAGTGGATTCTACCAATCATGTGCTGCGCCTTTGGGCCGAAGAAGGTGCTGCAGAAGGCGCTGTAGTGGTGGCGGAACAACAGACGGCTGGCCGGGGCCGCCGGGGCCGCACCTGGGTATCGGAAGCGGGGAAGGGACTGTATTTTTCTGTGTTGTTCCGGCCGGATTTTCCACCTACCCAAGCGGCGGCGCTAACGCTTTGTTGTGGGTTGGCAGTGGCAAAAGCATTGCGGCGAATGGGAATAGACGCCCTTGTGAAATGGCCCAATGATGTTTTGGTGAAAGAGAAAAAAATCTGCGGTATTTTAACGGAAATGCGGGCAGAAATGGAGGCTATACAGTATGTCATTGCTGGTATTGGCATGAATGTAGGCCAGGAAACTTTTCCTGAAGCGGTGGTGGATACGGCCACATCCATCTTTTTAGAAAAAGGAGTATCGGTGTGCCGGATGGATGTGCTGGAACAGGTGCTGGAGATGCTGGAGAGTGTTTATACACAGTATCAAAAGGGCGGCTTGGCAGCCATTCGGGAAGAATATCTGTCCTTGAGTGCCACCATCGGTCAAGATATCTGGGTGTTGGGCAAAGAACCCTTTGCTGCACGTGCGCTGGATTTAGGGCCGGAAGGAGAGCTGGTGGTGGAAAAGGAAGATGGATCTTGTATGATGGTGGTAAGCCAAGAAGTTTCCATAAGGAGGAGACCGAGTGGAAAAGAAAGTGCTGGCAGCAGCCAGTTTTGAAAAGAAAAAATATTATTTTGCAGAGGAATTTTCTGTCTTACCTCTGGAGATCCAACAGGAGGTGCAGATCCTGTGCGTGACGGCAGCAAACCAGCTGATGTGTACGTTTGTGCTGGGTTTTTTCCCTACGGGGGATTTGTTTATTGAGACGGTTCGCGGGGAAAATGCTGCTGATTTTGATGATATTGGCGCGGAGTTGACGGTAAAAAAAATCCGCCGGGAGAAAAAAGAATTGCTAAAGGCCTTAAAGCTCTGGTATTTAGTGTTTTGTACACCGGAGGGGGAAAAACTGCAGGCGGGCTTACGCAAGGAAAGTCCTCAGCAAAAGGAGGAGGGAGAAGGACAATGATACTGGTGATGGACGTGGGAAATCTGGAGATGCTGCTGGGGGTTTTTCAGGATAAGACCTTGATGGCCAGCTGGAAAATGGCTACAGATGTGGCACGAACATCAGATGAATGGGGCAGCACCATGATCCGTTTTCTTCGCTTCGATGGCATTGAAACTGCACAGATCACCGATGTAGTCATTGCCTCTGTAGTGCCGCCGGTGATGTATTCTCTGATCCGTGGGGTGGAAAAGTATTTGGGTTTAAAGCCGCTGGTGGTGGATACACATATCCGCACCAACATCAAAGTCGATATGCAAAACCCTGCTGAATTAGCCAGTGACCGGTTGGTGAAGATGATGGCGGCCTATGAAGAATATGGCGGGCCTGTGATGGTGATAGACTACGCCACTGCCACCACCTATGATGTGGTGGATCGGGAAGGGAAATTTGTGACAGGCATTACTGCGCCGGGTATTACGGTCTGTGCCGAGTCGCTGTCTTCAAAAACGGCCCAGTTGCCGGAAATCGCTATCCAAAGGCCAGAAAGTATTTATTGCCGCAATATGGTTAGCTGTATCCAGGCGGGAATCTACTATGGCCATGTGGGGGAGGCAAAATACCTCATCAACCGCGTCAAAAAAGAACTGGACCTGCCGGATATGAAAGTGGTGGCCACGGGCGGATTGGCACATGTGATTGGAGAGGGAAACCATTTGTTTGATGTAGTGGACCCGTATTTGACTTTCCGTGGCCTGCGGCTTTGCTATGAGAAGAACAAAGCTGCTTATCAAGGAGGGAAGGGAAAATGATTTTGGCCATTGATGTGGGCAACACGAATATGACCATAGCGCTTTTTGACGGAGAAGAATTAAAAAATACGTGGCGTATGTCCACCCAGGGCTTAAAAACCAGCGATGAAATTGGGATTATGTTATGCACTTTTTTAGAGGTGCTGGAAACGCCAGTTCATGAGGTGGATGGCGTTGTGGTGGGCAGCGTGGTGCCGCCGGTGATGCACTCACTGATCCATGGGGTGCGCAAATATCTCCATACGGAACCAATGATTGTCAGTGCTGATTTAAAATTGGACTTGGTCATCGTGCGGGACAACCCCAAAACAGCTGGTGTGGATAGAGTGGTGGACTTAGTGGCGGCCAAGGAGCTATACGGCACGCCCGCCATTGTCATTGACTATGGTACAGCCAATACGTTTGATGTGGTCAATGAAAAAGGAGAGTTTATCACCGGTTTTATTACAGCGGGTATACAAAGCTGTGCATCTCAGCTGTATGAAAAAAGCAGCCGTCTGCCTCAAGTGGAATTGGTGCCGCCCCGAACGATACGGGCAACCAATACCATCGACAGCCTTCAAATTGGGATTGTGGCAGGCCATATTGGTGAGACCATCCATATCATTGAAACATTAAAAAAGGAACTGAATATTCCCCAGGCAAAGGTCATTGCCACTGGCGGCTTAGGACGGATTATTGATCCAGAAGGGGAAATTTTCGATGTTTATGACCCAAGTTTGACTTTATCAGGGCTTC
>CAJFIN010000008.1 GCA_904381335.1 Candidatus Neoanaerotignum galli
AAACTGCCGCCATAATAAACAAACTGTCCGGCAGAATAAAATGCTGCAGGGTTGAATGGCACTGCTGTATCCAGTCCTGCTCCTGTGGCACCCGTAGCTCCCGTGGGGCCAGTGGGACCCGTTGGGCCAGTTGGGCCAGTGGCCCCCGGCAGGCCCGGAAGGCCCTGGGCACCTGCAGCTCCCGTAGGGCCGGCCGGACCGGCAGGCCCCATAGGGCCCATGGAACCGGTGGGCCCGGTGGGACCTGTTGGGCCTTGATACCACACCGCAGAAGGACAACAGTTGGACCCACAATTTGAGCCACAATTCGAGCCACAGCATCCGCCGCAGTTTCGATTCACATAATAATACATCCCATTCACTCCTTTTTCGATCCATCTGCTTTCTGTTTTGCTGCAAAATAGTTTCGATTATAAGCCACAGCCGGAGAAGAAGGCTGATAAACAGCGGCTTTTTCATTCCATTGGGCAGCACGCTGCCAATCTCCCAGACGGTCATAACAAACACAAAGTTCAATGGCTGGCAAGTAACCATAGCACTCCTGACGGATAAATCCACCAGTGAAAAGATCCGGTTCCGCCTGTAAGGCAGCCCGATACCAAAACGCTGCTTCTTTCCATTGTTCCTTTTTCATATAGCTTTCTGCCAAAGCACAACAGAGCTCTCCCGTTGGTGTGCCTAAGGCCAGCCCCTGCCATAAGACTTCACGAGCCTGGACAGGACGGGAAAGGGCCTGCAAACATTTTGCCAAAAAGCAGCAAGCTTCTTGTCTGTTGGGTAAAAAAGCCGTTTCGTCTTTCAAGAAGCGGTAAAAAACATCCACCGCCTTTTCCAAGTTGCCATTTTCCATCAGCTCCCGTGCGTAATAAAATAGCTCCCGGGGCGAAAATACTGCTCCTTGCTTCTCCATCTTTTCATAAATACGCAGGTTCCTCCCAGGCTCAGATATCTTCACCTTCCGATGCGAAATCATGATATCGCTGTGAAGAATTGGTGCAAAAGGTACAATCACCTCATGCACCCGGCCTTGCCATACCGGCCGGCCTACATTACGGATCAGCCGTTCCCGTTCAAAAACGAAACTCGCTTGGCCGTTGTCATCAAACGCAGTGGCATAACGCATCATCACTGTGCCTACTTCTCCGGGAGAAAGGCGCTTTTTTAGGGCCAACAGTTTCTGCCTTTCTTCCTCTTCCAGCACATCATCAGCATCCAGCCAAAACCAATACTCCTTACTTGCCCGCAGAAAAGCAGCGTTTCTGGCTGCAGCAAAGTCTTCCTGCCAAGGTTCCTCATAAACAAGGTCTGTATAACGGGCGGCAATCTCCTTCGTCTGATCCGTGGAACCCGTATCACAGATGATAATTTCATCAGCAATGCCACGGACGCTATCCAAACACCGGGCCAACACCTCCTCTTCATTTTTTACGATCATGCACAAGCTGATGGTAATCACATCAACACCTCCCCAGCTGGATCTGGAAGGGAAAATGCCCTTCCTGATATCATGGTATGAAAAACAGAGAAAAAGGTGACGAAAATAGGAAAAAAATAAAAAAGGAAAGGCTGCTGCACTCTCCACATTGCGCCCTTGTCCATTGGCAGATTTTCCATTATACTAAGACTAAAGGATGCGTTGCCAGGAAGGAGGCCGGCATATGAAAGCAAACCAGCGTTTACTTCGTGATATGAACCAGGCCCGGGTTTTGGAACTGCTCCTAACCCAGGGTCCCCTATCCCGTTCTTGTCTTGCGGCGAAATTAGGTCTAGCTGGCGGCACAATTACCGCCATCAGCCAATCCCTATTAGATCAGGATATTCTCCTGGAATCCGGGCAGCAAGGAGAGGGAAAAGGAAGACGCAGCGTACTTCTTTCCCTAAATGCCAAGGCAGCCCGGTTTTTATGCCTATCTGTAGGTGCCTCCCGGCATCGTTTGCTTCTGGGCGGATTGGACGGTCAGCCGCTACGCCTGGTTTCTGCCCCAGCAGATTTTCGATCAAAGGCAGATTTCATCCAATCCCTATGTGATCTAACAGAGCCATTTTTTGCCCAAGAACAAAGCCGCTATGGCATTGTCTGTCTCACATTGGCACTGGATGGCCTCATCACAGATCAAACCATCTCCTTCGGGCCCCTTTCTTTTTCTCTCGATCAGTTCACCCGCATCCTGGCAGAAGAGTGCGGCACCCCCATACACTGGGAGCGTCATTGTCGCCTTGCTGCTTTAGGAGAGAGCGTCTATGCCCTCAAATCAGAAAGTCTGGCCTATCTGCACATTGGACAAACCTTCGGTCTAGGACTGCTGCATCATGGCGCCATTTGGTCTGGCGCTCGGGGGCAAGGCGGTCTGGCTGAACACCTTCCTTTTCCGGATGGCACTTGGGGCAGTGAAGTTACAGTACCTGCCATCTTATCCTACAGCGGCATACAAGGCGGTTTTTCTGCCTTCCTTTCTGACTATGAAAAAAAAGGCCCTGCTGCCCTGAAAGCCGCTCACCGTTTCTTTTCTTTACTTTCTCCGATTTTATCTTCCCTTTTTTGGCTCTATGACCCCGCTCTTTTTGTGCTTTATAGTCCTTTTACCGCCGCTTGTGAGCCTTTATTTCTCGCTTTGCAACAAAGCCTTGGGCCAAATAAAAGCCGGCTCTACCGGTCCTTTTTCCAGCAGGATGCTGCCTTATTCGGTGCGTTAGCTTTCGGGGTTTGCCAATTTCTTGGCATCCGTACCTTTGCCTCGCCCCACTTTCCTTCTCCTTTAACAGAAGAGCGGATGGAAGAACAAAAATAATGCCCTATTTTCTTGGCTAAATGTTGGTCCTTTTTCCCACTCTTTTCCCCCTGATTGCTATATCCATAGGCTTTATCGAGGGATACGCCCAACAACTGGCAGCCCTGACTCAAAGGCACTATTCACTTTGATGGTGATTTCTATTTTCTTATGATACATTTTGTTCTAAAAAAAGAAACAGCCATCTGATCTATGCGCATCAACTCATACTGAAATAACACCCAGGCATATTGCTCACCAAGCACCCCTCATAGCCGAGCAGTTATCTCATCTCATTTTCAACAAAAAGTAAAAAGACCGAAGGAACTTTTTCCTGTTCCTCCGGTCTGTTTTTACTTTTTTTAGTTTTCTCCTGCCAAAGAAAGGTTTGGTACGGCATTCAGGTCTAACCCATCTCGTTGGCCGGCCACATAGGCGTAATACCCTGCTGCACCAATCATCGCTGCATTATCTGTGCAATAAATAGGCTGGGGCACTTTGAATGTCAAACCATTGGCCTGACAAGCTGCCGCCATCTGCGCCCGCAAAGCAGAATTTGCAGAAACTCCGCCAGCCATGGCCACTTGATGCACGCCCTTTTGGCGGGCCGCTCGGATGGTCTTTTCCACCAGCACCTCCACCACGGCCGCCTGAAAACTGGCCGCCACGTCTGCCTGACAAATGGTCTGACCCATCATTTTTGCCTGGTTTAAATAATTGAGCACAGCACTTTTTAGGCCACTAAAGCTAAAATCTAAACTGCCTTCTTCCAAAAACACCCGCGGAAAATGGATGGCCTCAGGATTTCCCTCCTTGGCCGCCGCATCAATCTTCGGCCCACCTGGGTAGCCCATGCCGATGGCCCTGGCCACCTTATCGTAGGCTTCTCCCGCTGCATCATCTCGGGTGCGGCCTAAAATCTCATAGTCATGATATCCCTTAACATACAGGATATGGGAATGACCGCCGCTAGCCACCAGCGCCACATAAGGCGGCGCAAAATCTTCATTTTCCAAATAATTGGCGCAAATATGCCCTTCAATATGATTTACGCCGACAAGCGGTTTTTTTACCGCATAGGCCAACGCCTTAGCTTCAGAAACGCCCACCAAAAGCGCCCCCACCAGGCCTGGGCCATAAGTCACCGCAATAGCGTCCATATCCGCCAACGTCATATCTGCTCCCTTTAGAGCCTCACTGATGACCCAATCAATCGCCTCAATATGTTTACGGGCGGCAATCTCCGGCACTACGCCTCCAAACACCGTATGCTGTGGGATTTGCGAAGAAATGATATTGCTCTTTACCCATCTTCCGTTTTCCACCACAGCCGCTGCCGTTTCATCGCAGCTGGATTCGATGGCTAGGATCCGCACTGTGTTTTCTGCTTTCTTCTCTTCCATACTGCTTTTCCTCTTCTCCCTGTAAGATCAGCTGACGCATACTGCGCCGGTCAAAGACCTTATTCCGCGCCGCTGTATTTTGCCATTTTTCTTCTAAATATACTGCTGCCGTTCCCGTGGAAAGAATGGGCAGCACAAACAGCACCAGGGTAACGCCCATAAATGGTACCCGAATGGCAAAAATCATCAGCAGTGCTCCTACCCAATAACTGGGACTTGGTCTTCTGTCGCTGCCACCATACCAATTCACAATCCATTCTCCGCTCAGCAATACAAAGGGCACCGCAAAAACCAAATCCAATACTACGGACAAACAGAAAAAGCCCAGCGCCGCCGGCGCTCCAATCACGGAATAGCCAAACAGCAAAATTAACGCCCACCGGGCCAGATAAATCCGTAAACCCAACCGCAGCACGCGCACAGTTTGACTTGTGAGTATATATTTCATTGCTTTCATAGCCGTTTCTTTTTGCCACAGTAGCAGCCAGCCTATGCCAGCTACCGCCAGCAGGCCCAGCGTCAATAATAAATCCCGAGGCAAGGAAAGCAGATGGATGGTTTCGTTTTGCAGATCTAATGCACCCAAAACACTCCATATGCCGGCACAAAGCATCTCCACCGCTTCCCGAACCACTCGAGAATAGGCTAGAATAAACCGAAGTCCTAAAAAAAACAAGGCTGAGGCTGCCATTAAGCCGCCCACCCGTTTCCACTGACTTTGCCCCATAATTCCTCCTTATTTTTTCCGCAGTAAAATCACCTGCAACAAACAAATTCCTCCTAAGGCCAGTGCAAAAGGCACCGCCAGCGACTGCAAATACGCATCCGCCACACGAAAAGTCTGATCTAACAAATCTAACACATAGCTCGTCTCCGTATTAAACTGTTGTATCAATACCGCGAGGCTGCCGCCCATACTGCCAAAAATAGGATGATCCGACAATTCTGCCAACAGTATTTCTCGATATCGCACCAATAGACTGCCGATCAACAAACAAAAAGCAAACAAACCGCCCATCAAACGCTTGAGCCAATTGGGCCGCACAAACCACCATTTCCGCTCTGGCACAGGCAGCACCGCCACTTGGGCCAATATGGCTTCTTCAAACCCCTCCGGCGCCTGAGGATGCTCCTGCTCCTCCAACATTTGCGCCAATGCATCGTATTGTAAAAAGAGTTCTTTACAGCTGGAGCATTGGTCCAGATGCCGGTGCAGCCATTTTGCTTCCTCCTGTGTCATCTCTGCATCCAGATATCGCATCATCAACCGTTCTGCTTGTTTACAAGTCATTTTTTTCACCTTCTTGCCCGCCAAATAAATTTTCTCTCAGCAGTTTTCTGCCCCGAAAGATCCTATTTTTCACCTTGGAAAGAGGAATCTTTAATGCCTTTGAAATTTCCTGATAACTCATGCCCTCCAGATGATATAAAAGGATTGGCAGCCGATACATCTCAGGCAAGGCATCAATCGCTGCTTTTAGCTGTTTTTGCCGCTCTTTGCGGCCCACAGCGTCTTCCGGACTGTTTTCTCCCACCGGCTCCACACTCAAATCCTCCATGCTCACCATATCCATCCTTTTTTTCCGCCGAAAATCAATGACCGTGTTGGTGGCAATCCGAATCACCCAGGTGGAAAACTGAAAAGAGGGGCTATATTTGTCTAAATTGCGGTAAATCTTCAAAAACACTTCCTGGGCCAAGTCGTTTGCATCTTCCGGATCGTTTACCATCCGCAGCACCACAGAATAAACCAAATTCTTATACCGGCCGATCAGTTCGGCAAACGCCTCCTGGTTGCCACTGCAACTCTCCCGAACTAATTCATAGTCTGTTTTTGTGTCTAGACCGCTCATGTTTTCACCATCTTTAGATACGTCTGTCTGCTGCAAAAGTCTGTCTCAACGGGCTTCCGGGAAAGAAAGTGTTTCCATCTTCCCATCAAACCCCAGCTCTGTTTCAGGGAAAATGGCCTGAGCCACAGGCAAAAATGGCGCCGGCTCCTTCAAGGCTGGACTATAATGGGTCAGCCACAGTCGTTTTGCTCCTGCTTCTTTTGCCACCCTTGCCGCCTCAGAAAAGAGCATATGCTTGTTTTGGATAGCCTTTGGCTTTTTTTCGTCTTCCCCATACATCCCTTCTAGCACCAATAGGTCGCTATTTTTGGCAAAGCCAGGCAACTGGGCTGTGGGGCGACTGTCTGTACAATAGGTCAGCGTCAGCCCGGGCCGTTCCTCCCCCAGCACCATTTCTTTTAGAAACTTCCGCCCATGAAAAACCACTTCTTCCCCTTTTTGCAGCTTTGACCAATAAACCCGGGGCAATCCTAACTTTTCCGCCTTGTGGGCGTCAAAACGGCCCTGTCGGCGCAGACGAAACCGATAGGCCAGACATGGCACAGAATGATCCACCGGCAAATAAGAAATTTCCAATCCTGCCGCTTGATACAGTTCTTCTCCGCCGCGGTTTAATTCATAATATTCCACCATAAACGGAAGCTCCTGGGCAATACGCCGCAGTCCTTCCACCACAAATGTCAGTCCTTTTGGTCCAAACAAAGCCAAAGGCTCCGTGCGGCCCGCATTTGCAATGGCCAAAAGCATTCCTGGCAAGCCAGAAATATGGTCAGCATGATAATGGGTAAAAAGGATCGCATCAATCACCTTAAATCCCCAGCCCAAATTTTTTAAAGAAACTTGGGTGCCCTCGCCACAATCCACCAACAGCAGCCGTCCGTTCACCCGCAGCAGCATCGAGGACAAAAAGCGGCCTGGCATAGGCATCATGCCCCCCGTGCCCAAAAGCGCAACATCTAACATCCGTTTTCATCCTTTCTTTCTATGCTGCGGTCATGTCCATTGATTGCGTTTCTTTGCCTTAAAACCGTTTCTTGTCCAAAGCCAACACCCACTTTAGACCTAGTGGCAAAAAATCTTCGATTTATTATACACCTTTTCCCCTTGCTTTTCAAGCCGCCAGCACACTTACATAAAAAGAAAGCCCAGCCAAGGCTTTCACCTTGGCCAGGCTTTGATGGGAGATTTTCAAAGGCAAACGGTATCTCTTACACAATACCCTGAGCCATCATTGCATCGGCAACTTTCATGAAGCCAGCAATATTGGCGCCAGCCACGAAGTTGTTTTCCATACCGTATTCTTTTGCGGCTTTGGCAATGTTAGCATAGATGTTTTCCATAATGCCTTTCAGTCTTGCATCTACTTCTTCAAAAGTCCAGCTCAAACGCATGCTGTTCTGGCTCATTTCCAAAGCGGATACGGCTACGCCGCCGGCATTTGCTGCCTTTGCAGGAGCAAACAGCACGTTTGCCTTCTGGAATACATCAATAGCTTCCAAAGTAGAAGGCATATTAGCGCCTTCGCCCACAGCATAGCAGCCATTGGCCACCAACGTTTTGGCATCTTCTTCGTTCAGTTCGTTCTGTGTAGCACAAGGCAGAGCGATGTCGCATTTTACTGTCCATACGCCTTTGCCTTCGGTATATTTTGCTTCCGGATGAACATTCAAATATTCTTTGATCCGGCCGCGTCTTACTTCTTTAATTTCTTTTACTGCTGCCAGATCAATGCCATTTTCATCATAGATCCAGCCATTAGAGTCGCTCATGGTTACCACTTTTGCCCCGCACTGCGTTGCTTTTTCGCAGGCATAGATGGCTACATTACCGCTACCAGAAATAGCTACGGTAGCGCCTTTGATGCTCTTGCCAGCGGCATCAAGCATAGCATTTACCAGATAAACCAAGCCATAACCAGTAGCTTCTGTTCTGGTCAGAGAACCGCCATAGGTCAAGCCCTTACCTGTCAGTACGCCTTCATACAAGCCGGTAATCCGTTTGTATTGGCCATACAGGAAACCGATTTCACGGCCGCCTACGCCAATATCACCAGCAGGTACGTCCATATCTTTGCCAATATATTTATACAGTTCAGTCATAAAGCTCTGGCAGAAAGCCATTACTTCCCGATCGCTCTTGCCCTTCGGATCAAAGTCGCTGCCGCCTTTGCCGCCGCCAATGGGCAGGCCTGTCAAAGAGTTCTTAAAAATCTGTTCAAAACCAAGGAATTTGATAATGCCCAGGTTTACAGATGGATGGAAACGCAGACCGCCTTTATAGGGTCCAATGGCGCTGTTGAACTGTACGCGGAACCCTCTGTTAACCTGAACTTTGCCATTGTCGTCTACCCAAGGCACACGGAACATCAGCTGACGTTCTGGCTCTACCAGCCGTTCCAGAAGGCCGGCTTTTTCAAACTTCGGATTCTGATCAAATACTGGTTCCAGGGTGTGCAGTACTTCCGTAGCTGCCTGATGGAACTCTGGCTGTGCAGGGTTTTTGGCAATTAACTCCTGCAAAACGCTTTCTACATAACTCATTACATCTACCCCCTTTAAAGTGATGAATTAAAATTCATATTTATTATACCACGTTTTACTTCAGTGGCAAGGGTTTCTTTTTACCTTCGGCAATTTTTTTCCTGCTTTTTTCGTTTCGGCGTAATTTTTACACATATTGCATAGCCAACCGGCAGGGAAAATCCTTTTTTTCGGAAACGGTGAATAAAAAAGGAATGGTTCCTCCCATGGCGAATTCAATCCACATAGAAATCATCTTTTGGAACCAAAAAGGAGGAGCTATGCAGTCCCACTATCATTCTTTGAACGATGACCTGCGGGCCCGTTTTGGACAGCGCGTGGTGAAACTAAGCCTCAACGCCTATCTGGGCTGTCCCCACCGAGATCCTGTCACTGGGGAAGGCGGATGCACCTTTTGCGGCGAAGGCAGCGGCCATTTTGCTGGCACCGGCCCATCCTTATGGGAACAGCTGTCCCATCAAAAAGCCCTTTTATCCCACAAATGGCCTCATGCGGCCTATATCGCTTATTTTCAGGCTTATACAAATACATATGCGCCTGTGGAGGTACTCCGAGCTCTCTATGATCAGGCCCTTGCCTTTCCTGGCGTTGTGGGGTTGGCCATTGCCACTCGGCCAGATTGTTTAGGTCCAGAGGTACTGGATTTACTATCCCAGTACCAAAAGAAAACCTTTCTTTGGGTGGAGCTGGGGTTTCAAACGTCCCGGCAGGATACTGCGCTTCGTATCCGCCGGGGATATCCCAATGCCGTTTATGACCAGGCCGCTCTGGCTTTACAGCAAAGGCATATTCCTTTGGTTACGCACCTTATCTTCGGCCTGCCTGGGGAAACCCCAGAGGATATGCTGGCCTCAGTGGACTATGTCTGTGCGCGCCCCATCTGGGGGATCAAACTGCAGCTGCTGCATGTGCTGCGGCATACTGCGCTTGGAAAGCAATATGAACAAGCGCCTTTTCCCCTTTTATCTCAGGAGGAATATATCCGTTTACTGACGCTCGCCTTGCCTCGTATCCCTTGGGAAGTGGTCATTCACCGGCTCACTGGTGATGGTCCAAAACAGGATCTGATAGGCCCGGCATGGAGCAAGAACAAAAAGGCCGTTTTAAATGCTTTACACCAGGCATTCCTGGAAAAAAAGATTCGACAGGGTTCTGCAGTTCCTGTCAAACACTGAAAAAATTGTTTTTTCTTTTTCACTCTTGTCCTATTTGAGAATTTGCGCTATAATGAAGGGTGCTTTCCCTTGTGAGTTGGGAAAATATTGGTTGAAAGGAGGCGGCAAAACAACATGTCAGAGAATGGGGCCTTGGCAGAAAATAAACTCATCCTATTATATTTGTTACAAAAAATGAATATCGCCCTATCCAACGATGACATCTGCCAATTTGTCATGGAACACAGTGTGATGGATTATTTTCTTGCACAGCAGTATCTGACACAGCTGGTGGATACCAAGTTTTTAGAAGAATCCTCTGATAACGGCACCACTCGGTATCATCTCACCGATAGCGGCCGAGAAGCACTGGGGTTTTTTGAAAACCGCATCAGTTCCTGGCTAAAAAATGCCGCCAATGAATATATCGCCAATAATAAAAGCCGCATCAAAAGCGACTATGAAACATCGGCCAATTATTTCCCA
The DNA here is from genome assembly GCA_904381335.1 of Candidatus Neoanaerotignum galli. Classification (GTDB taxonomy): domain Bacteria; phylum Bacillota; class Clostridia; order Lachnospirales; family Anaerotignaceae; genus Neoanaerotignum; species Neoanaerotignum galli. The sequence goes on from CAJFIN010000008.1 coordinate 10,205, forward strand.
GAAATTAATGGGGAATACCTAGTGAAATGCGCCGTTTGTGCCTTGGATGGGACCCAAATCATGGAAGTCGATGTGGTGGTGCCCACAAAGAAACAGGCCCAGATCATTTGCACCAATTGGAAACAAAATGTCAATCATATCGTTTCTGATATTTTTGCCAGTCTCATTGGTCAGGGGAAGTGTCCCCGTTCCTAAGCGCATCTTTTTTCACCGCCTTATGGCGGTGTTTTTTCTTTACGCAATGGTTTGCACTGATCGTGGGGGTAGTGGCTTTTTTATCGGTTTTTGTATAAAAATAAAACTGGTTTTTCTGCTCTCTTTTTCTCATAACAAAAAACGGTTCCGAAGAACCGTTTTTTTGTTATACTTTGATCAGTTTGACTGGCTTAGTTATTCTGTGCATCCCACTCTGCTTTTGCTTTACGGTTTTCTGCCCAAAGCGTATTGGCCATATCTGTCCAGTTTTCTGCATATGGTTCACATTTTTCCTGCAAATGTTCTGCTGTTTCAGGGCTTTGGGGGTCGGTACTTTTCGCACCGGAGCGTTTTACCATTTCTGGCAAAAGATCTGGGTTTTCCAACATTGGGCAAGGGCGCAGCATATTATCGTTAAAAGGTTGTCCTTTGTAATATTCCATAAAGATAGGGCTCTTCAATGCATCCAGCAAAGAGCACTCATTGATGTTTGCATTGGAATAGTGGATGAATACACAAGGATCCACATCACCAGCTGCATTGATGTGCAAATATCTTCTACCTCCAGCGATACAACCGCCTACATATTCCGCATCATTCTGGAAATCCATAGAGAAAATGGGTTTAGTCTGACGGAATTGACGAATCCGTTCATACATATGTTTGCGCTGTTCTGGTGTAGGCAACAGCTGTGGAGCGGCATCATTGCCCACAGGCATATAATGGAAAAACCAAACGAACAATGCACCCGCATCAATAATCATATCAAAGAATTTTTCGCTGCTTACATCATCCACATTGGCACTTGTATAGCAAGTGGAAATACCAAAAGGCAATTTATGTTTTTTCAGCAACTCCATCGCATGGCTTACTTTCTGGAATACACCATCACCACGACGTCCATCATTTGCCGTCTCAAAACCTTCCAAGCTAATGGCAGGAATAAAGTTTTTTACCCGCAACATTTCCTGACAGAACTCTTCATCGATCAACGTACCATTAGTGAAGGACAAGAACTGACAATCAGGATGTTTTTCACAAAGAGTAATCAAATCTTTTTTCCGTACCATGGGTTCACCGCCCGTATAAATATACATATAAGTACCCATGGCATTGCCTTCTTTAATAATGCGATCCATAGTTTCCAAAGACAGGTTCAGCTTGTGACCATATTCTGCAGCCCAGCAACCAGTGCAGTGCAGGTTACAAGCACTAGTGGGATCCATCAGTACAGCCCAAGGCACGTTGCAATGTTCTTTTTCCCGAGTAGCCTCCTGCAATGCACTACCCTTCAGTGCGGCATTGATGATAAAGTTTTCAAAGAATGCCCGTCTTACACCAGGATCCAGCTCATATGTACGCAAAATCAACTGATACCAATTATTTTTCTGCTCAATGGCATTACGGAAAGATCTTCTCTGGCTTTTGTACCAATCTTCCGGTACCATTTTATCAATGACATTCATTGCCTTTGGCAGGTTCGCTTCTGGATCCTTTTCCAAATAGCCCAAAGCCGTACGCACGGCCGTAGAAAATGCAGCATTTTTTACGACATTTAATACATTCATTTCTTTTCCTCTCCTTCGGCCTGGAAATCCGGCCTTTTCTTTTTGGTTATTCCCGTTATCTTGGTGATCTATAAACAGCCTGACCAATGCTCCCCTCACCAGCCTGGCAAAGACCCAACTCGGTACGATTATACGCCCGTTCCGGCGTAACGTCAACGATTTTCTTTCTCTTTACTAGGATTTACTTCTATTCTGGCCGATCTGATAAATGCTCCGGCGAAAGACCCGACAAACGGACACCAAGACGCCATCCTTTCTCATTAGAGGCCTGATAAGCTTCCCGTGAAATCTGAAACCCTGTATAATACGGTGGGTGACGTCCCCCCTCCAAAATCAAATGAGCCACCTTTTCTAATGCCTGCTGCACAGGCATTTTTTCCGGCCCATCCCATGGGACCTTTCGCAATGTTACCGCTGCTGCACCGGCGCCAATACCAGCGCCGCCGCAAAACGCTGCGCCTACCTTTTGACACCAAATCTCCAGCATCCGAAAAGCATGGCGGCTTTGAAAGGCTTCATAAAAACCGCAATTCACCAAGGCATAGATCCTTTTCCCCCGGGCTGCTCCTGCTTGCAATGCTTCTTGCAAAAACGCCACCACATGAGCCGGCAAACCATCAACATATACCGGCAATGCCAATACCCAGACTTCTGCATCCGCCACAGAAGCAAAATCCTCAAATCCCTTCAAGAACACTTCTTCCACTTCGATCTGGTCTGCAAATATCGAAGAGATGGCTTTCAGCAGCTCTGCCGATGCACTGTTTTTTCTTTTGGGGCTGCCACAAAAACAGACTGCCTTCATCTCCATCCCTCCCATTGCTCCACCTCGGACACAAAAGATACTTCTGCCACATCGGCATAAAAATTGATGCCATAAGATGCGGCCCAAGCTTTGGCGCAGGAACGTTCTTCTTCTGTGATATCCGGTCCATAAAAGCAGAAATGAACGCGGAAGCGGTGATCATATCGAGGCTGGTGGTGCATCTCTCCGCCCACAATGGCAAAATCCGGATGGAGATAACCAATCGACCGGTCCAACACTGCCTTCACCGCAGGACTGGGCCCGCCCCAATCAAGCCGGCTGACGATATACACTTCCTCTGCTTCGCTAAGGCGTTTGCCCATGGATTGATAGCTATCCGGCAAAACACATCGTCCCGGCGTCTTTAGCCAACATCCAAAGCACCCTGTACAAAATAGCGGCGTTTGCTGGGCCACCGCAGCCTGATCCGCCTTAGCAAATTTTTTCAGCATCTCCTCCCGCCCACTGGGCAGGTCATGGATGAGGAACCTCTTTTTTTCTTCCAAGCGGCTCTTCCTCCTTCCCTCCTGCAGTTAAACCTCACGGGGCAGCAGGATCCATAACAGAATATAAATTACCAGCACCGGCAAACGAAACAGCAGCAACAGCAAAACGGCTCCAATTCGCACTAAAGACAGCTCAAGAGAAAACCTTTCTGCTATTCCGCCGCAAACGCCGGCGATCATTTTATTTTTGGATAAGAATAAGCCCATACTGCGCCCTGCCTCTCTTTAGCACTTAAAACGTATTTCCTTGCCTAAATACGGCGGGCACGAAGGTTTTGTCTGATTCATTTTACCGATTTTTCATCTTTTTTGTCATCAGCAAATAAAATTCGCTCTATTTGTTCCCATAATTCCGCTACGCCTGCTTTCGTCACACCAGAAAATGGAATCAGATGGTCCTCCGGACGCAATTGCAGCGTCTTTTTTATCAGAGCCAGCTGCTTGGGCACTTGGCTTCGATTGAGCTTATCCGCCTTCGTGGCGGCAATGAGAATTTCATACCCATAATGGCGCAGCCATTGGTACATCAGCTGATCGTTTTCCCCTGGGGCATGACGGATGTCTATGAGCAGCACAATGGCTTTTAAGGTCTGACGGTTTTGCAGATATCCTTCAATCATGGCGCCCCATTTTTCAATTTCTGACTTTGGCGCTTTGGCGTAGCCATACCCTGGCACATCTACAATATACAGCAGCCCTTCCACATCATAAAAATTGATCGTTCTGGTTTTGCCCGGAGAAGAACTTGTTCGTGCCAAGGCCTTCCGGCGCACCATGGCGTTAATGAGGGTGGATTTGCCCACATTTGACTTTCCCACAAAAGCCACTTCTGGGCGTCCATCCTTTGGATACTGGGCTTCTTTTACCCCCACTGCTGCCAAAGAGACACGATTTACTTCCATAATCCATCTCCTTCCACCAAAGCAGTCTCCAGCACATCGGACATTGTTTTTACGTAACGGATCGTCAATCCTTGGATCGTCTGTTTTTCTAACTCCGCTATATCCAGCCGGTTTTCTTCTGGCACCAACACAGTAGTGATCCCAGCCTGGCGGGCAGCCAGCAGTTTTTCTTTTAAGCCCCCAATGGCCAGCACTCGTCCTGTGATGGTTACTTCCCCCGTCATAGCCACTTCAGGACGCACTTTCTGCCCCGTTGCAGCAGAAAAAATTGCCGTTGCCATCGTAACCCCTGCTGAAGGGCCATCTTTCGGCACTGCACCTTCTGGGATATGGATATGTACATCCCGATCCTGGAACGGGTCCTCCGTATCCATTTGCATTGACAAGCTGCGCACATAGGTTAGGGCTGTTTTTGCCGACTCCTGCATCACACTGCCCATTTGCCCAGTCAGCACCAACTTACCACTGCCTCTTGTCAGCACTGCTTCCACTTCTAGTGTATCGCCGCCGGCGCTGGTCCATGCCAATCCCCGCACAACACCAACCAGTGCCTGTACATTTGCCGTCAAAGGCCGCACCTTTTCCGGCCCCATGGCTTGACGAATGGTCCCCTTGGTTAACCGCACCTGTTTTTGCCGGCCCAAAAGCCGTTCCTTTGCCACTTTTCGGCAGAGACTGGCGATACATCGTTCTAACTGCCGCACGCCTGCCTCTCTCGTATAGCGTTCTGCCAAATAGGCCAGCGCCTCTTCTCCCAGCTGGATTTGGTCTTCTTTTAGTCCAGCCCGCTCCCGCTCTTTGGGAAACAGATATCTTTTAGCAATTTGAATTTTTTCATCTAACGTGTATCCCGGCAGTTCAATCAACTCCATCCGATCCCGCAGAGCCGGTGGAATCTGCTGTGGATCATTGGCGGTGCATAAGAAAAACACTTGGGATAAGTCATACGGGATTTCCAAATAATGGTCGCTAAACGTGTGGTTTTGCTCGCCATCCAACACTTCTAATAAAGCTGCCGCTGGATCGCCTTGATAAGAAGAAGACAGTTTATCCACTTCATCCAGCAGCAATACCGGATTGATGGTGCCAGCCCGTTTCATTGCCCGTAAAATCCTGCCGCACATGGCGCCAACATAGGTACGCCGGTGTCCTCGGATCTCACTTTCATCCTTCACACCGCCCAAACTCATCCGAACGAAGCGCCGGCCAAGGGCCCTCGCCACAGACTTTGCCACAGAAGTTTTGCCCACCCCCGGCGGGCCAGTCAGGCAAAGGATGGTTGGACCCATCCGTCCGGTCGTTTCCTGCACAGCTAAATATTCTACCACGCGCTCTTTTACTTCTTTCAGACCATAGTGATCCTCATCCAAGATCTCCTGCGCGCGTTTTAAATCCATGTTGGTTTTCGTGGTCTCCGTCCAAGGCAGCTCCAAAATCAGTTCCACATAATTTCGAATGATATTGGCCTCCGGTGTGGCCAGGCTCATCTTCTTTAGATGTTCACACTCCTGTTCCACCGTTTGCATGGCTTCCTCTGGCAGCCCCTTTTCCTTCGCCTTTTTCTGATAGTCCTCCGCCACAGAAACCAGCCCATCTGGGTCTCCCAGTTCATCCTGGATTACCTTCATCTGTTCCCGCAGATAATACTCCTTTTGAGAGGCTTCTACCTTGGCTCGCACCTTCTTTTCAAGCTCTGCTTTCATCTCCAAAATTGCAATCTCTTCTTGGAGCTTTTGCATCACTTCATCCAGCCGCGCTTCGGGATTGATTTCTTCTAAAAAAGTTTGCTTTTCTTCCGGAGGAAGCTGCATTCCGGCGGCAATCACATCTGCTATCTGGCCAACATTTTTAGATGAAATGACATTCACCATCGCCTCATTTTGTCCAGATGTGCCGCCAATACGCACATAGGTATCAAACAGATCTGCCGCTAGGCGCATCTTTGCCTGCTCGGCAATGTCTTCTGTCTTTTCTTCTTCCTTGGCACAAGGAAGAAAAGATGCCATTTCGCATTCTTCTCCTGCCATGATCTGTTGTAGTTTTCCGCGGTAAAGGCCCTCTACGATCACATGGGTCATATTCCCAGGCAAACGCAATATTTGCTTAATACGCCCCACCGTACCCACAGCGGACAGATCCTCTAAAACGGGATTTTCAGCTTCATCTTCTTTTTGCTTTACAAAAAATGCTTCATCCCCTGTTTGCTGTGCCATTTCCAGCGCAGCCAAGGATTTGGCCCGCCCCACCGGAAAACTCAAGACCATATAAGGAAACACCACCACGCCCCGCAGGGCAATCAGGGGCAACTGTTCTGTTTCCATCCTCACACCTCTTTTCGGCTTTAGCCGTTGGTTCTATCTGCAATAAAGACGGTTATGGGTTTGCCTGCTGCCGGACAAAAGATGCGCTTTGCATACCAGCAATCATGCCTTCCTGCACAGCCTTAGCCACCTGGGCAATGCCCGGTGTACAGTCGCCGCAGGCATATAAGCCCGGCACAGTGGTTTCCATCCGTTCATTGACCTGGATTTGATTGCCTTGCAGCGCGGCGCCCATTTTACGGGCCAGATCCGTACTGCCTGCAATTCCTTCTGCCACAAAAACCCCCGATAAAGGCAAGAACGAACCGTCTGCCCGGCGCAGCCCTGCCACTTCATTTTCTCCTTCTACCATACGCAGCAGGCTTTCATCCACCTGTATATCACTAGGTGCCTGATCTAAAAAAGGGCGGCCATTGGTACAAATGGTCACCGAATGGGCCAGCGGCTGTAAAACCTGGGCTTCATGGAGGGCATAACTGCCGTTGCCCAGCACCGCCACATCCTTACCTCGGAAAAAGAAACCATCACAAACAGCACAATAGCTTACACCTCGACCCTCCCGTTCTGTCAATCCTGGCAAAGGCGTTTTTGCCCGCTGCGCCCCTACGGCCAGCACCAGGCTTTTTCCCTGCAGCATCTGTCCAGAAAGATTCACTGTAAAAGCGCCGTCATAGCCAATATCTAACACTTCTCCTGGACAATACACCGCTCCTACCGCCTTTGCCTGGGCCAAACCTTGCGCAAAAAGCGTTGGCCCATCAATGGGCTCGGCAAATCCATAATAATTTTCAATTTGGCCTGCCCGCAGCAATGCACTGTTTTTTTGTCCCACCAATGCCGTTTGACTGCCAGCTCGGCTTGCATAAATGGCAGCAGAACACCCTGCCGGCCCCAGTCCAATGACAATCACATCATACACTCCGGCCAACCTCCTCTTCTTCCTGGTCAAAATGCACCCGCTCTGCCGACAGGCGGTAAAGATCTTCCCGCCGATTTTGTAGCATACCCAGCTGACGGCGGGCCTGAGCCACCTCTGGCAAATCTATCTCTGCCATCACCACGCCAGGCTCTTGCCCGCCTTCTGCCAGCACCTTGCCCCAAGGGTCCACGATCATACTATGTCCATAGGCCCGATAGGTAGGGCTTTGACCGCATTGGGCCGCCCCAATGAGATAAGCCCCATTTTCTGCCGCTCTAGCCCTCAGCAGCAGCTGCCAATGAAGCTGCCCGGTGGCAAAGGTGAAGTTTGCGGGACACAAAAACACTTCCGCCCCCTGCAGCGCCAAACATCGAAAGAGTTCTGGAAACCGCAGGTCATAGCAAATGGAAAACCCCACGCATCCAACCCCCTTCGTCTTAGCCAGCACCAGTTCTTCTCCCGGCGATGCCCAACTGCTTTCTGACACACTAGGGCCTTGGGTCATATCCACATCAAACAAATGCGTCTTTCGATAGGCACTGATTCGCTGGCCATCGGGGCCCAAAAAAAGAGACGTATTATAAGGCAGACCATTGGAATTTTTTTCAAAGAAACTGCCCGCCAGCAAATATAGTCCTAACGTTTTGGCTATCGCTGCAGCCCAGGCGGCTGTCCGTCCCGTCCATGACTCGGCCATTTCCTGGCTTTGGCGGCCGTTATAAAAAGCATTTTCTGGTAAGATCGCCAGTCTTGCACCAGATGCTGCTGCTTGCTTCAGCAACGCTTCAGCCTGGAGTAGATTCGCCTGCCAGTCTTTTTCGGATTTCATTTGTATCGCCGCAGCTAAAAAACCCATGAAGCGCCCTCCTTTTTTCCTATCAAGGCTTTGGTTCCTTTTGTAAGGTAATCAGCACATCACGGCAACGGTTAAAATGGCCTTCCAAGCTGTCCATCACATCGTCCGTCTGCCCGGAGGCAATGGCTTCAATGATGCTCCTATGTTCTTCTAATACCCGCTCCATTCGGCCTTCGCAGTACACCAAAGAAAATTTCTCCAGCAGCACCAGTCGGGTACGCAGCCGCTCCATACTAGCAGAAAATTCCTCATTGGCTAAATAGTCGATCAGTGCCCCATGAAAGGCAAAATCTAACTCCACCCATCTTTCCACCGGTTCCCCGATGTCATACGCCGCCTTCTGCGCCTGGTACTGCTGCCGCAATTTATTTAATAATGCCCTGGCCCGGCTGGTCGTACGTTTTTTTGCTGCTTGACAAGCGCAATAGCCCTCTAATGCCGTCCGGTAAGTATACAGGTCTTCCAGTTCCTTCGGCTTCATGCGGCGCAAAGAAAACCCCTTATTGGGATGGATTTGCAAAAACCCCTCCTGGCTTAACTGCATCACCGCTTCCCGTACCGGGGTACGGGAAATACCTAACAGTTCTGCAAAATACTGCTCGCTATAGATCCTGCTTTCTTCAATTTGACCTTCCAGCAGCGCTTGATACAAATAATCATAAGCCTGTTTTTTTAAGGTAATCCGCTTAATCATTTTGAGCCTCCTCCATCGCCCCTTGCTGGGCTAAAATTCGGTCAAAAATCACATCCGCCACCTGTGCCTTCGTCATTTGTGCCAGGTTTTCTTGGCCCTCTTTTGTAATCAGGGTAACGATATTGGTATCCGTGCCAAAGCCAGCTCCTGCCTGTTTTAAGTTATTGGCCACAATCATGTCTAAATGCTTTTTTTCTAATTTTGCCCTGGAATTTTCCAGCATATGCTCCGTTTCCATCGAAAAGCCGCACAAAAATTGGCCAGGCCGGCGGTGTTCTCCCAAATACTGAATGATATCCGGGTTGCGGACCAATTCCACCGTTAAGTCTCCGTCCTTTTTCTTCATCTTTTCCGAAGCCACATTCTTCGGGCGATAGTCGGCCACTGCCGCCGCTTTGATAATGATATCTTGTTCCGCTCCCAAGCGGGAAAACACATCAAACATCTCCTGGGCTGTCTGCACAGGGATGGTGGTGACAAAATGAGGCGGCGTCAAATTTGTCCGCCCTGTCACCAGTGTTACCTCTGCGCCCCGGCGGGCCGCTGCTTTGGCAATTTCATAGCCCATTTTCCCTGTAGAATGATTGGAAATAAAACGAACCGGGTCCATTGGTTCAATGGTGGGCCCTGCGCTTACCATCACTTTTTTCCCTAAAAGATCTTTCTTATGGGCAATTTCCTGCACCACATAATCCACCAGCAATTCTTCTGGCGGCAGCTTTCCTTCTCCCTCGTCTCCGCAGGCGAGATGGCCCGTAGCCGGGGTAATGATGCCAAAACCGAAAGAAGCCAATTTTTTTAAGTTATCCTGCACGATGGGATGACGATACATCGCCGTATTCATGGCCGGCGCCACCAACACCCGGCACCGCATGGCAAGGGCCGTTGTGGTAAGCATATCATCAGCGATACCGCTTGCCATTTTACCAATCACATTGGCCGTGGCCGGCGCTACTAACATCACATCTGCCTTTTTGCCCAACGAAACATGGGCCACATCAAATTCAAACTGGCGATCAAAGGTATCCACCAGGCATTTATGCCCCGTCAGGGTTTCAAACGTTATGGGATGAATAAACTGGCAGGCATTTTTCGTTAAAATAACATGAACATCCGCATGGAGTTTTTTTAGCATGCTCACACAATTTGCCATTTTATATGCGGCAATTCCTCCGCAGACGCCCACAACCACCGTCTTTCCTTGCAACATTAGGCGATTCCCCTCTCTGATAAACCGATCTGCTCCGCCTGTTCTTCGCCGGAGTTATGGCCCCATTATAGCAGACTTGCCGCCCTTTTGTCACTAAAAATCCCTTTTTTCCCCTCAAAAGAGCAAAAAGAACCGGCTAAAGCCCTGCCTTTTCGCGCAGAAGGCCTTAACCGGTTCGGTATCACCACCGCCATAAGATTGTGATGGCGCTTATTCTTCTACCAAACTATGCTTTACTCGATCCCGTTCTTCTGCTTTTTTTGCATCATTCCACCGTTCAGTTGTGCCAACCAAGTAGCCGGTAATCCGGCGAATCCGCTCAAAGGGACGGGCCTGACCAAAATAGTATTTCAAATCTACATAGTCGCCATCCAGCGTTACTTCCATAGATTTGATCTCTTTGTGTGGATGCTGCTGATGACCATATTCAAGATACGCATCAATCTCTGCCTGATCCAGTGTTCCGTTTTTTACCACAACATCTACCATAATATTCTCTCCCTTCCCACCATATCTATGATTTTTCTTTACTTTTCTTGTTACCTAGGGTATCATAGAAAGAAGAAAAAATCTGTTGCAATTGCAACAAAAAGGAGGCTTCTATGGAAATTATCCAATGCCCATTATTTTCTAATATTTCTCAGGAGGAATGTCAGCGCATTTTGCTTTGTTTCGGCGCCAACCGCCGTCACTTCCTACCGGGAGAGTTATTGTCTTTTCAAAAATATCAGCAAGGGAAAATCGGCCTTTTGCTTTCCGGACGAGCCGATGTGGTCCGGCTGGATTACGATGGCAGCCGGACTCTGATGGAACCACTGGAAGAAGGTTGCGTATTTGGGGAAGCCTTGGCTTTCTCTGGCGGCAGCTGTGAACAGTTATACTTAGAGTGCCATACCCGCTGTGAAATTCTCTTTTTTGATTATGACCACTTCACCAAACGCTGCTCTAATGCCTGTGCCCACCATAATCAGCTGCTGCAAAACTTATTTTCTTTGCTCAGCAAAAAAGTCTTGATCATGAGCAGCCGGGTGGAGGTACTAAGTCACCGTTCCATCCGCGCAAAGCTGCTTTGTTACTTTCGTATCACTGCCGCCGCAGCGCAAAACACTTCCTTTGAACTGCCTTTTTCCATCACCGCACTCTCCGAATATATCTGTGCCGATCGCAGCGCTATGATGCGGGAACTAAAAAGCCTAAAAGAGGAAGGTTATCTGACCATGGCAAAACGCCATGTCACATTACTTCCGCCTGCCACTACGCTGCCCTAAAACCAAAAGGCCGTTCCTTTAGGTGAATGCCGATAAGGAAGTATCAGAAATGAATTAATTTTAACGGCTGGCAAACAGGTACTAATAGGCGTATCACAGTAATATGTGATGCGCCTATTTTTACAGAGCTGATGTACTTAGGAACTATAGCATTGTTCTAAATCATATTTTTGCAACTGTTGAAAAAAGCCAATAATAATGTTAGTATGTAAACATACATACTATTTTTTTGAAGGAGGCGGTTATTATGGGGTCTAACGACTTTGGAAATTATCTACGAAATCTTATCAAACAAGCTGGCATGACACAAACCCAGTTTTATATCGCACTTGGAATAACTAAACCCTATTTTTATGATATTCTATCTGGAAAAGTTAGCCCTCCACCTCCCGAATTACAATTTAAGTGTCTTAACATATTAGATGTAGACGAAAAAACTTCTGCGCAATTTCTGGATCTTGCTGCAAAAGCACGTGGTGAAATTCCAGCCGATGTAGCAAATTGGATGAACGCTCATCCAGAAGTAATTTCTAATATACGCAATTGTATGTCAAAGTAACATTTGGAGGATTCTTAATTATGGAACAAGTGAAAGAAGGGTACTTAATCGATTGCATATCTGGTCAAACTCTTAAAGCCACACCAGAAGAAGTTCAAGCCGTACAACCGTTTGCAAAAAAGCTCATGGAAGATTATGGGTATCCTGTTGCACATATTCAAACTCGCCCACAATGGCATGTGAAGGTTAGACCTTCTGATGTAAAAAAGGAGTATCCTGTAGATATTGCTGTTTTTTCAGACAACAAGCATTCTGATGAAAATCTCTATATGGTTGTCGAATGTAAGAAAAAGAACAGGAAAGATGGCCGCACACAACTTGAGGATTATATGCGGTTATCTAAAGCATCCCTTGGTGTCTGGTATAATGGTGATGAAACCTTATATCTCAGAAAATATGAATCTGATGGTAAAATTTCTTTTATTGAAATACCTAATATTCCGTTATATGGACAGCGTGTGGAAGATGTAGGTTTATTTAAGAGAAAAGATCTGAAACGGACACACAATTTAAAATCTGTATTTAATAGTATTCGAAACTATTTGGCGGCTAACAATACAGGTATCACTTTGGATACCGAATTTGTTTCTCAGATTATTAACCTTATCTTCTGCAAGATTTATGATGAACGCTTTACCAAACCAGATGACATGATTAGTTTTAGAGCTGGAATGAACGAAAATATATCTGATATATCCAAACGCATTATTGGTATTTTTGAACATGTTAAAGCGAAGTATCCAGACGTTTTTACTGCTTCTGACATTATTACGCTCTCCGACTCTTCTATCGCCTATATTGCAGGTGAAATTCAGCAATATTGTCTGATTGAGAGTGAAAGAGATGTCATCGCAGATGCCTTTGAGACATTTATTTCTCCATCGTTACGTGGCGGGCAGGGTCAATTTTTCACTCCGCGTAATGTAGTAAAACTTTTAGTATCATTGGCTAATCCAACACGAAAAGATCGATTAGTTGATCCTGCATGCGGATCTGGTGGATTCTTGATCGAGAGCCTTCGATATGTATGGTCTCAAATACAAAATGAAGGACAAGAATTAGGTTGGCCTGAAAGAGAAATTTTTGCCGATCAACAAGAAGTTGCTATTAAAAATTTTCGAGGCATTGATAAAGAGAACTTCCTTAGTAAGACCACAAAAGCTTACATGGCTATTTTGGGTGATGGTCGAGGTGGCATTTTCTGCGAAAACAGCCTAGATTCTATGGACAAATGGAGCACTAAAGCGCAAACAATGATTGCACCTGAGAGCTTTAATATTGTTCTGACCAATCCGCCTTATGGTTCTAAATTGAAAATTGATGACCCGTCAATTTTGGCTCAATATGAGTTGGGCCACCAGTGGAAAATTCCTAAAGGTGGAACAACCGCAGCAACGACCTCCAAGAATTTGTCCGATCAAACGCCCCAGGTATTGTTCATTGAACGTTGTCTGGAGCTTTTAGCTCCCGGTGGACGTTTAGGTATCGTTGCTCCTGAAAGTATGTTCTGCAATCCAAGCCATAAATATATTATGAATTATGTTGAACAGCACGCTCGAATTGACGCAATTATATCAATGCCTGAAAATCTGTTTCAGCCGCATACTCATGCAAAAACATGTGTAGTCTTAATGACAAAATTTGATACGCCTGATCAGACAGTTGCAAAAGACCACAAGATTTTTATGGCTGTTGCTAAATGGTGCGGTCATGATTCTCGAGGATTAGAAATTCCCCACGATGACATTCCTTTAATTCAGGAACGATACGAAAAATTCAAAGCTGGTGAGGATTTGAGTTACGACCATTTAGGATTTACCATAACGCAAGACGAAATTGTAGACAGTATTTATTTGCCCATATATTATAATCCTGAAATTCGCACTCAATTGGATAGTCTAAAAAATGAATATGATTTAGTTACTGTTGGTCAACTTGTAGAAGATGGTCTTATTTCTATCAGTACCGGTGATGAGGTAGGAAAACTTGCATACGGAACTGGACAAATTCCTTTTATCCGCACTTCCGATATCGCAAACTGGGAAATCAAACTTGATCCCAAACAAGGACTTAGCGAGGACATATATGCAAAATTAGCTCTAAAACAAGATGTTCGTCCGTATGACATACTTATGGTACGTGATGGGACATATCTAGTCGGAACATGTGCAATGATTTCTCCTTCCGAAACAAAAATAGTTTATCAGAGTCACCTTTTCAAAATTAGAAGTAATGACCATGATAGGTTCAATCCTTACTTACTTTTGGCACTCCTTTCTTCTCCAATTGTGAAGCAGCAAATTCGCGCTAAACAATTTACACAAGATATCATTGATACGCTAGGCCGCAGAATTATGGAACTTGAATTACCGATTCCAAAAGACAAAGCGACTCAAGAGCAAATTATTACTCATGTAAAGGAGGTTTTTGATAAGCGAAATGAAGCAAAAGAACTTATGCGGAATGTTCTATTAAATGTAACTCCCTTACATCGTTTCGATGATGATAGTAGTTTTATGACCCTTGTCTAACTTATATAAAATCCGCCTATAATTTGTATCCAGCTTATACAAATTGTAGGCGGGTTATCTTTGTTTGTTCGGGCCAAATACTTATGTTCCGGCGTTGCTTACAAATATGTCCTCGATAGCCGATGGATGGAAATATGTGTCAATCATTTTCTTGTTGAGGTTTCAGCGTCAGGTAAACATGACATGAATGATATTGGACAATAAATAACAGTACAAATCTCTCGCCAATCACTCAAAGGGACTAATTTTAAAGGTTTCTACGCATTTCAAACTGTACAGCCAATGATTTGATTATATGATATTCCTAGTACTTTAATCACACCGAAAAACCCTTGTGGCATCAGGCCATTTCACCCTCTAAATGCGTAGGCAGAACACCATAATATCAGCGGGCGCAAGCGGATTTCTGCTTGCGCCCGCTTAATTACCATACAGCAAAGGCAGAGGAAGCCGTCAAGGGCGTGGAGCGTTTATCTTGACCCTTGACGGCTTCATTTGTCTTTGCTAATTCTTGTTCACAATGGCCTTCACCAGCTTTGCCTGCAATCGGTGTTTCATGTATTCATTCACGCGCATATGAGGCATACCGTCCTCCTCATAGAGTGTCCGGGTACAAAGTTTGTTGATATAGCGGTCATAATACCGCAAGACACGTTCCACTGCCAGAGGATCACCAGCACGGGCTGCTTCAATTACAGACATGGGCAGAAGCACTCTGCCGTTAAAAGTTGGCTGCTTCATGTTTTCACTCCTTGGATTCTAAATTTTTTCGTAGTTCACTCAGCGTCTTTGTTCTGTGCCGCTGTACGGCGCTGCGGGACATTCCTACAAAGCCGCCAATCTCGCCGTTGGCCAATTCCAACACACAATGCAGAATTAGAATCTTCTGTTCCTGCTCTGGCAAGGTGGCAAAGGCCCCGGCCACCAGCTCGTCCCGAATATGTAGGTCATAGCCAAAACTGCCACTTGGGTAATTGTCAACCGTACAGAGCTTGTCCATTTCATGCTGTGACAAGGTGTTGAACTGAATTTCCCTTTTCCGTTGGCGGTTGAGTTCGCGGAAATAGTCTATTGCTTCATGGCGTAGAACGACTTTACAAAAAGCATCAAACCGGCACCGCTCTTCATACTCATTAAAGACGTATATCATCTTTTCACCTCCCCTCTGCGGGAGAGTGAAAAGTCGGGAACGGTTATGTTTCCCCATGTATTTATGTTATTACAGTGGCTTCGGCCCGCACCGAAAGTCCGCAACAACACAAAATTTTCACCCCACGGGGCGCACAACCAATGACCACAATGGAATACAGTATGAACCTTGCTTACATCGTATCGTACATATTCTCGGATCGGGTGAAGGATCACAAGGCCCGGACACAATGGCTGATCCAGGAAGGTGCGATTTTGGAAAAGGCGATGCCAGAAGTACGGGTAATGGAGTTGTCCGACCTCGAAACCTATCTCTTGCAAAAGCGGTAACGATCCTATTTTGTACGCTGGAGGGCCTCCGGGGAACCGGGGACTTTTCTTTTTTTGTACCCGAAGGGAGCGCATTGACTCACCACCTGCTAAAGCAGGCGGTGGTAGCCCTTCCGTTGGTCGGGCACGTGCGCTCTCCGAGGGAGATTGCATCTCCTGCGGGAGCCGCTGAACGATGCCACAGCTCGGTCGGTGCTGCTATCATCATCCATGCAGCCGGTTCTGCGGTGGGGGTAGCAAAATGCCATCTCACACAGTTTACCACCTGCCTGCGTAAACCTGCACTGGCAGCTTTGCGCAGATAGCGGGATGTAACGATTCGTTACACCCCGCTTTAGGTGTATCGCATTTCACAACGTACCTCTTGCGAAAAGGGGTGAGCAATTCCAGCATCCCTTTAGAAAGGACAAGGTGATCTATGGCAATTTACCATTTGGAAGCCAAGATGGTCAGCCGGGGCGCGGGCCGCTTCGCTATGGCCGCTTTGGCCTATCTGAGCTGTTCCCGGATGCTCAACGATTACGATGGGGTGCAACACGACTACACCCGAAAGCAGGGCCTTGCCTGGCAGGTGGTGTTCCTGCCGCTAATGGCTCCCCCGGAAATGGCAGGACAGAGAAAAACTTTGGAACGCTGTGGAGAAAGCGGAGAAAACCAAGGACAGCCGCCTCACGCAGGAATTTGTCGCCGCACTGCCCATCAAGCTGTCACGCCAGAAGCAGATCGAGCTTCTACAAGATTTTATCCAGGAGCAGTTCATGGATGAAGGGATGTGCGCTGGCGTTGCGATCCACGACACCGATGGCCACAATCCCCACGCCCACATCCTGCTGACAGTACGCCCGCTGGACAAAGATGAGAAATGGCAGTACAAGACCGAGAAAGAATATCTCTGCATCAAGGACGGCGAGGAACGCGGCTTCACCGCAGCCGAGTTGAAGTCGGTGTAAGCCAAGAGCTGGGAGAAGCAGTACCCCTATAAAGTCGGTAAAAAGAAGGTGTACATGGCTCCCTCCGCAGCCCAAGCATATGGATATGTGCGATGGACAAACACCCCAAAAGCACCCGGTACGGCAGGCAGAACCCCATCTCTGTGCGGTGGAACAGTGAAGAACAGCTACTCGTCTGGCGCAAGGCGTGGGCCACGGCGGCGAACCGCGGTCTGGAGCTGGCCGGTCACGATAGCCGTATCGACCACCGCAGCCATGCCGAGCGCGATCTGGAGGAACGCCCCACTATTCACGAGGGTGTGGCAGCCCAGGCGTTGGAGCTGCGCGGCATCATCTCTGACCGCTGCGAACTGAACCAGAAGATCAAGGCCGACAATGCCCTGCTCCGGGAGTTGAGGGGACAGGTCCAAAGCTGGCGCAGATGGTCGAAGCCATCCTCCCGGCGCTTGCCGAAGCCATGGAGAATCTGCGTAAAAATCTGTTGCTGTTCTGTTACCAGCTGGGATATCTCTACAAGAGCAAGGAACGCCTGAACGCTTTGCTGAATACAATGCACCCTGCCCTCACACAGTACAATCAGCTGACAAAGGACATTCAGGATAAGACAAAAGAGCGCCGCAACCTACTTTCTAAGAAAAAACTCTTTCTGCTGTCCATGTATTCCAGTACCAGGAGCTGGCGGCAAAGATTGCGGCACTGGCAGAGGACTTGGAGGAACTGCGTTCGGAAAAGAAGCTACTTCTGGCGTTGCTGGCATATACCGAGGAAGATGCCGCTGCAAAGTTCCCCAAGGACATCGCTGCCATAGAGCAAAGCCTGAAACGATTTGTAGAACAGGAACAGAAATATTCCTCCGAGTTGAATACCACTCTGAATGAGTATGCCAAGCTTCGGGAACAGTCGCAAGGGTTTGACCCGGTACAGCTCTATGAAACAAAGCAGGCATCTGCCCCGGCAAGGAGCGGGAAGCAGAGAGGCGGGTGCAAACGGTTTACGGCAAGAAATACAGCCAAATCTTGATGTTTGACAGTAAAAAGACGGTTTCCTATATCCTAAATGAGGAGAAAGAGCAACAGGCCATGAGGAGAATTGTGTGGCAGGCACAGAAAGAACAACCGATTTTTCCCCCAAAAAAGATGATAGGGGGACAGGAGCGGTGATACCATTTCTGTCCCTTATCTTTTGTTATAGGTTTTCCGTATATAGCGCAGACAGATATCTCGCTTGACACAACACATCTGTCTGCGCTATTGATTTTGATGACAAACAAAACAGTGAATTGTGTTAAAATCAGACATTTAACGGGAATAGCAGCTTGAGAAAAACGCGCTGGGCATTTTGCTCACTGTCAAAACTGAAATAGCGATGTTCGCCTTTCCCATCATATAATTCAAATTCTAATTCTGATATTTTCAAAGTGTAGCTCAGCTGGTTCAGGGCTACATATACAGCCAGCTCCCATTCGGTCCGATCAATCAGATTCTGCTTTAAAATTCCGCTATAAAGCCATTCAAATTCCGTATAATCAACTCCGTTTTCCAGAAATCGCAGCCAAAGATTAACTTTTTGTGGAAAGGAGACAATCTCCAGGTAATTTTGCTTTTTCTGATCTTCTGAGATGTTTCCGTAGCAGTAGCAGGTGTTCTGCTGCATCCACGGGATATGTTCCCGTTCAAAAATTTCGCGCAGATCCCACTCTGCCACAAGAATCCCACTTTGCCGATCCATGCTCTGCCACAGCAAACACATTAGGGCCACTTCCTCTTTGTTGGCGCATCGAATTCGCAGGCAAAGAGAGCGGATACTGTCTGCATAGCTCCCGGAAACAGTTTTTTGAACGGCATAAAATGCTTCATTTTGCTGATTAATCGACAATTCCACTGTTTCCTGCGAAGAAAGTTCTGCGCCAAAGATGTCAATTTTCCACTTTGAGTGGAGTACAACCATGTACGCGCCAAAGGTCTGCCAGAAATCCTGTTCTGAAAACGAAAAATCACGAAAGAGGAAATAGATGTTATGTGCATCTTTTTTGATGCCAACGTTGGTGACTGGCGTAATCTGTGCCCAGGTACAAAGGTCGCGCAGAAATTGCAGCAGAAGTTTTCGTGTAATGTTATCCTTAAAATCGGGAACGGGGATTTCTTCCCGCTGCGATTCTTTGAAATAGTGCATCTCCTCCATAGCCGTCCACCTCTGTTACTGGATTCCCATCCGCTGCGCGATTTCGATATTGACTTTGAGCACATTTACAGTCTCCTCGCCAAAGATGCCGAGGACCTTTCCCTGGGTATTTTCTGCCACAATATCTTTGATTTCTTCTTCCGTAAGTCCGGATGCTTTGACAATCCGGGGGATCTGTATTTCGGCGGAGGCTGGGGAAATGTGTGGATCCAAGCCGGAACCGGAGGCCGTCAGCAAATCGGTGGGGATATCCTCACGCTTTACTGTGGGATTTTTCGCCAGGAACGCTTCAATGTCTACCTCCACGCGTTCGGTCAGCGCCGGATTAGTCGGCGCATAGTTGTTCGAGCCGGAGCCGATGCCAGGGAACTCGGTGCCATCGTTGTAGTACTGCTTGCCGTCCTCGCCTTCTACGTAAACATTGTAATGGTATGCGGACGGACGGCTCCACAGGTAGTAGTCCTCGGTGAATTCCTGGCCGACATACTCAGCGCCGAGTGTTTTTCCGTCTACAGTTATCAAATTACCGCCCGCCTGGCGCGGGAATATAAGGGTGGAGAGCCCTGTAAGCAGGCAGGGGAACAGAAGTCCACAGACCAGCATCAGGACGACCGTGACCCCAATCATTTGACGAGCTCCATGTAATTCAGATTTGATAGATTCTTTCATTGCGTATCAAACTCTCCTTAAAATCCAACCATGCCGATAGCGGTCAGCAACGGGGCAATGAGCATATCGATAATCTTGATTCCCACGAAGGGGGTTATAACGCCGCCAAGGCCATAAATCAACATATTCCGCGCCAGCAGTTTCCCGGAGGACATAGGACGGTACTTTATGCCCTTCATGGCCAGGGGAATCAGGCAGGGAATGATGATGGCGTTGAAGATCAGCGCTGACAAAATCGCACTGTATGGCGTTGTCAGATGCATAATGTTCAATACACTCAGCTGTGGTATTGCCATCATGAACATGGCGGGAATAATGGCAAAATATTTTGCAATGTCGTTGGCGATGGAGAAAGTTGTTAGACTGCCCCGTGTAATCAGAAGCTGTTTGCCAATCTCCACAACTTCCAGAATCTTCGTAGGGTCGGAATCCAAATCAACCATATTGGCGGCTTCTTTGGCGGCAGTAGTCCCACTGTTCATCGCAAGACCCACATTTGCCTGCGCCAGCGCGGGCGCATCATTGGTTCCATCGCCGGTCATGGCAACGATTTTGCCTTCTGCCTGCTCTTTTTTGATAACATCGATTTTATCCTCTGGCTTGCATTCTGCAATAAAACCGTCCACGCCCGCTTCTTTGGCGATGGTCGCTGCGGTCAGCGGATTGTCACCGGTACACATAATGGTCTTGATGCCAATGGCGCGCAGGCGCTCAAATCGCTCCGCCATGCCGGGCTTCACAGTGTCTTTCAGATAGATAACACCCAAAACCCTGTTATTTTCACAGACCGTCAGCGGTGTACCGCCAAGACTAGAAATTTTATTGACCTGGTCATGCAAATCGAGGGGGATCATACCACCCAAGGATTTTACATATTGCTCAATGGCTTCAGAAGCGCCCTTTCGGATCTTTGTGCCATCAGGCAAATTAACACCGCTCATCCGGGTCTGAGCTGTAAATTCAATGTATTCCGCACCTGCTGCACCCTGACTCGTATCACCCAGATGCCGGGCAAGTTCCAGCGTGGATTTTCCCTCTGGGGTATCATCGTGCAGGCTGGTCAGTGCGGCACAACGGATCAATTCGCTGCGGGAGGCGCCGCCCACGGGAAAAAAATCGGCGGCCAGCCGGTTGCCGTGGGTAATGGTGCCGGTTTTGTCCAGAATCATAGTGTCCACATCGCCGCAGGCTTCCACGGCCTTTCCGGACATGGCAATGACGTTGAATCGGGTCACACGGTCCATGCCTGCAATGCCGATGGCGGAGAGAAGCCCGCCGATCGTGGTGGGAATTAGACAGACGGTCAGCGCAATCAGAGTTGAAGTCTGGAGTTGCACTCCCGAGTACAGTCCAATCGGATACAGCGTCACAATGACAATCAGGAAAATAATAGTAAGCGACACTAGCAGAGTACTGAGCGCGATTTCATTGGGCGTCTTTTTGCGAGAAGCGCCCTCTACCAGCGCGATCATTCGGTCGAGGAAGCTGTTGCCCGCATCGGAGGTAATCTGGACTTTCAGCCAATCAGACACAATAGTAGTACCGCCAGTCACGGAACAGAAATCACCGCCGGATTCCCGTACCACGGGAGCGGACTCACCTGTGATAGCAGATTCGTCCACCGAGGCTATACCTTCTATCACTTCGCCATCGCCAGGGATAATCTCCCCTGCTTTTACCAGTACTATATCGCCTTTTTTCAATTCGCTGGACAGAACAGTTTTCTCTGTGCCATCCTCCAATAACAGACGGGCTTTGGTATCCTTCTGCGTCTTTTTCAGGCTGGCAGCCTGCGCTTTGCCTCGGCCTTCCGCCACCGACTCCGCGAAGTTTGCGAACAGGACGGTGATAAACAGCACTGCACAGACGATCATGTTGTACGCCCTTATATCCGTGCCTGTACTGATATCCCCAAATAAACCAGGGAAAAATGAAAGTACAAGTGTGATAAAAAAGCCAATTTCCACAACAAACATGACGGGGTTTTTCATCATGTAGGCAGGATTCAGCTTTGTAAAGGAGCCGATGACTGCCTGGCGAAAAATTTCAGGCGTGATCAGCTTCTGGTTCCTTTTACTCATGGTGGTTCCTCCTTATGCCCAAAGGGTCAAGTGTTCGGCAACGGGTCCAAGCGCCAGCACCGGGAAGAAGGTCAGCGCTGCAAAGATATAGACGATGAATACCAAAATAACTGCAAAACTCATGGTATCCGTATGAAGCGTGCCTATCGATTCGTTGACAAACCTCTTTTTCATCAGCGAGCCTGCAATCGCAAGCTGCAATACCATTGAGAGATACCGTCCGAAGAACATGACAACGCCGGTGGTGATATTCCAGAACAGCGTGTTGTCCGCCAGGCCTTCAAAACCGGAGCCGTTGTTGGCTGCAGAAGATGAAAATTCATAGAGCACCTGTGAAAGCCCATGATATCCGGGGTTGGTGATGCCGGCCAATCCCTCCGGCGTGCCTACCGCCAACGCCGAGAATGCCAATATAAGCAAGGGATGAATAATAATGCACAAGGCGGCCAGCTTCATTTCCCGCCCTTCGATCTTTTTGCCGAGATACTCCGGTGTGCGCCCAATCATCAAACCACAGATGAACACAGCCAAAATGGCGTAGGTGATCATATTCATCAGCCCAACGCCCTTGCCTCCAAATACCACATTGAGCATCATGTGAAGCATGGGGATCATACCGCCCAGCGGTGTCAGCGTGTCGTGCATGTTGTTGACGGTTCCAGTCGTGAACGAAGTGGTGACCGTTGTAAACAGAGAGGACTGAGCTACGCCAAACCGGACTTCTTTCCCCTCCATGCTTCCCATGGATTGGCTGAGCCCCACATCGGCCAACGCCGGATTGCCCTGGCTTTCCGCCCAGAAGCAGACTCCCAGTCCAATCAGGAACAGAATCCCCATTGCAGCAAAGATGCTACGCCCTTCCCGTCCATACAGCCAGACAATCCGGCTCCTGTGAGCTTTCTTAGAGATTGCAGTATTTTTGCCATCTGAAATGGCAGCAGCTGCCAACTCGCGCTTACGATCACAGACCATTTTACCAAAAGTGATCACGCAGGCTCCAGGCAAAAGCATCATAGAGTACATCTCGATCAAATTGGAAAGAATTGTTGGGTTCTCAATAGGCGTTGCCGAGTTCGCACCCAAAAATCCGCCGCCGTTCGTACCGAGATGCTTGATGATCTCCAGCGCGGCCACAGGCCCCATGGCAATCACCTGTTTTGCGCCTTCAACGGTATCCACCACCACATTCCCGGAAAAATTCTGCGGCACCCCCTGCCACACCAACAGCAGACCGCCGACAATAGAGAACGGGAGCAGGACACGAGTCGTGATGCGGATGAGATCCGAAAAAAAGTTGCCGACATTATCCTTTGTCTTGCCCGCCAGGCCGCGGATGAAGGCTACGCATGCGGCATATCCGCTGGCAGCCGACACAAACATCATAAAAATAATGACCATCATCTGCGACAGATAGGACAATCCCGACTCGCCCGAATAATGCTGCAAATTAGTATTTGTCATAAAGCTGATGATAGTATTGAAGGAGAGCGATTCCTCCATGCCGCCAATTCCATTCGGATTGAACAGCCCAATACTTTGAACCCGTAAAATGACATATCCCAGCAGCATCATGACCCCGTTGGTCGCCACCAAGGAAACAGCATATTTTTTCCAGTCCATGGTGTTTTGGGGGGTGATGCCGCAAATTTTATAAATAGTGCCGTCTACCCGGTTTAATACCGGGTCGGCAAAGGTATGTTTTCCGGCGGCGACATGATATACATAAATACCCACCGGAATGACCAGAATCAAATAAATGAAAATGGTCAAGACAATTTGTAACATCTGGTTTCCCTCCTGCTGATCTTAAAACTTTTCCGGGTGAAGCAACGCATAGACCAAATAAACACCCAGCAGTAAAACGATAATTCCTAAAACAATCATGCTTCTCCCTCCTTACTCGCTTCTATCCACTTGCTTCCGACACCAGCCAATCAGCAAGATAATGGAACCAATACAACCCGCCAACACTGCGAGCATAACACAATCCATCATAAATGTTTCCTCCTCTCTGCTTTTCTGGAGAGAATTTTATCATATAAGACGTGAAGGTGCTCTTAACATATCCAGGCAAGGATTAAAAGCATATAAAGGCTCTACAAAGTCGCCGCCACCCGTAAAACGGGTATCTCGGGGCGCAGGCTCTAAGCCCGCCCTACTTAACCACGCCTAAAGGCGCTGGCTTTTAACTCGTTGCTGCCCTTAAGGGGCGTTTGTACTACCCAGCCCTGACCTTTAAAAGGGTCTTCATCTTCTTTCCGCTGAGTTTATCTTGCAATAATATCCATCTTTTCTTGGTCTTGTATATACTTTTTTATGGTGGCTTCGTTTAATCCTGCCGTACTCACATAATATTCCTCCGACCAAAAATGTCGATTTCCAAATTCATACTTTAAATTTGCGTGCCGATCAAACATCATCAATGCACTTTTCCCCTTCAAGTATCCCATAAAAGATGATATGCTGATCTTTGGCGGTATGCTTACCAGCATATGTACATGATCCAGCATAAGACTTCCTTCCAAAATTCTACACCTTTGTAACTGCAAAGCTATTTTAAAATATCTCGCAAATCACTTTTGTATTGATTATAAACAATTTTTCTTCTATACTTAGGGATGAAGACGATGTGATATTTACACATCCACTTCGTATGTGCAAGCGAATTCGTTTGCTTTGCCATGAAATCACCTTTCCTTTCTTTAATAGTGGTCTGAACACCTCTATTAAAGAAAGGAAAGGTGATTTTTTGTATAACGATCGTTACGCACCCGCATAGCGGGTGATTGATATTTCGCACGTTTCCGTTTCTCTATTGAAAAACTCCAACGTACTCAACTGAGTCTATCCGGCCCATAGACCCATAAACAAAAGAGCCGCCCGCAAAAGCGGACGGCTCTAGAAAGCGGAATCTATTGCCGAATCATCCGATATCCAACGCCAATGTGGGTCTGGATATACTTGGGGGCAGATGAGTCGTGTTCTATCTTCTTGCGTAAGGTGGCCATAAAAACACGCAGGGAAGGGATATCGGAGGCAAAGGCGGTTCCCCACACCTCTTTCAGAATGTAGTTGTGCGTTAGTACCTTTCCCGTATTTTTTGCAAGCACACACAAGAGTTTGTATTCGATGGGGGTTAGGTGGATCTCTATACCTTCCATATAGGCGCACCCCGCCGCGTAATCAATACTCAATTCTCCATTTTGGTATAGGGACGACTGGGCAGGCGCAACAGTCTGGTCGGTTCGGCTACGGCGCAGGGCCACGCGAAGCCTGGCCAGAAATTCATCAATGCTGAATGGTTTTGTCAGGTAGTCGTCCGCTCCGGCATCCAGAGCCTCCACCTTGTCCTGATCCTCGCTCCGCGCACTCACAATGATAATAGGAATGCTACTCCATCCGCGAATCTTGCGGATAATCTCCACGCCATCCATATCAGGCAGTCCCAAATCCAAAATAATTACATCGGGATCATAGGAGACAGCATCCAGGATCGCACCTGTACCGTTTCTTGCAACGTGATACTGATATTCCTGTGTATCCAAGGTGGTACGAATCAAATTGGTAATAGCAAGATCGTCCTCCACCACGAGAACTTTCGGTTTATACATTTTGCATTTTCACCTCCTCCAAAGGCAATGTAAAAGAGAACACCGCCCCGTGGGGCTGGTTATCATAAACGATAATCGAACCACCATGCGCTTTTACAATGGATTTACACAGACTCAGTCCCAACCCAAGGCCCCGGCGGCTGTCCGCCTCAGCGCTGCCGGTGTTCGCCGTATAAAACATATCAAACAATCGTTGTTTGGCTTCATCGGATATGCCCGAACCGGTATCGGCAATCTCAATGCGGACCATACTGTTTTCCTTTTTCGCTGACAGACAAATATCCGAACCTTCAGGTGTATACTTGATAGCGTTGTTCACGATATTGATGATGACCTGTACAATTAGACGAGCATCTATATTGGCCATCAGCATATCGTCTGCAAGCTCCACATGGATCTCGTGTTCTACGGCCCGGCGGTCTATATGGGAAAGCGCCTCGTGAAAAATATCATCGATTAGCTCTGCATTCCGATGCAGTGGCATGGTACCGTTTTCGATCCGGGTAATGGAAAGCAGATTCTCCGTCAGATTGACCAGCCACATAGAGTCATCATAGATGGAACGGTAGATTTCTTGCTTTTTGCTCTCATCCAGAGAAAAGCTTTTCTCCATCAGCACACCGGCATTGCCGCTGATGCCAGTCAACGGTGTGCGCAGATCATGAGAAATAGCCCGCAGCAGATTGGCCCGCAGCTTTTCACGCTGAGTTTCTAACTCTGCGGCTTGCTTTTCGGCGCGTAGCTTGCGGCGCTCCAAAATCAGGCCACACTCATCTAGAATAGCGATTATCAGGTTTTTTTCAAATGCATCCAAAGGTGGATAAAACTTGGCTGGTATGCCAACCACCGCCATAACCTCCTGATTGCCGCGGACGGAAAGATATAGGTTTTGCGCATGGGAAAGGGTGTTGGTCGTGGCGCCTGCGTGCTTGTCGTTTTTGGCCACCCAGTCCGCCACCCCCAGTTCTTCTACCGTTATTCTTCCCATGACCTGTTCTGTTTCAGTGGCAGGAACTACATGGAAATGGATTTTCTGCTCTTTTTCCAACAGTGCATACAGAACTGGACGGTCCAGAAGGGATTGGAGTTGCTGCGCGGCAATTTGGATGATTTCCCGCTCACTTTGTCCCTGCTGCATTTTCTGATTGCTGTTCATCAGCAGTTCCATATAATAGGCACGTTGGGCTGATTGTCGCGCTTGCCGCTTTACACGGGTAGCAAGGGAACATGAAAGGCAGCTTGCCAACAGCATTATCAGGAAAGTGACCGGGTAGTTTGGATCGACCGCCATCAGAGAAAAACGCGGAATCGTAAAAAAAAAGTTAAAGGAAACTACGCTCAACAGAGAAGCCAAAATCCCGTAGAAATACCCAGTTGTCCAAACTGCTGTGAGCAGAACCCCCAGCAGATAAACAATGATAATATTCGCCTCTCGCAGGCCAAGCTCATAAAACAAAAAACCTATTCCTGTGGCGACAATAGTGAGCAGGATGGATTTTACACAATCCTTCCAATTAAATCTCTGTTCCGGTTTGTGGACTAGCCCCCTCGTTTTCTTATATAGAGGTTGCACATCGGGGATAATATAGACGTCCACATTCTCCGTCCTGCTGGTGAGCCGGTCAACCAGTGGCTTGTTTTTCATAAAAGTGGATGTACGATGGTTTGTGCGCCCCAACACAATTTTTGTAACGCCGCTGACCCTGGCATATTCGGCAATTTGCGCAGCCGGGTCATCCCCGTACACGGTGGCAATCCGCGCCCCCAACTGCTCTGCCAGGCGCATATTATCCCGCAGGCGTTTCAGGCTTTCACCTTTAAGCTCCTTGGTTTCAGGAGTTTCCACAAACAGTGCTGTTAAGCTGCTGTGAAAAGCCTCGGCCATACGGGCCGCTGTGCGAATTACCTTTGCATTGGATGGAGCGCTGGAAAGACAGGTCAGAATATGTTCCCCCGCCTTGGCGGTAATTTCATTTTCCGCCTTCTGAGCTTTTTTGCTCAGTTGGTCAGCGGTACGGCGTAAAGCAATTTCACGAAGAGCCGCTAAGTTGTCCCTTATGAAAAAGTGATTCAAGGCGCGAGAAGCTTGTTGCTTTTGGTAGATTTTTCCGGACTGCAGCCGCAGGATCAGGTCATCCGGCTCGATGTCCACTAACTCTACCTGGTCGGCGGAGTCAAAAATCGAATCGGGGATACGCTCGCTGACAGCAATATGAGTGATGGAGGCCACCAGATCATTCAAGGATTCCAGGTGCTGAACATTAACGGTGGTGTACACACTGATACCAGCATGCAGCAGTTCCTCCACATCCTGATATCGTTTGGAATGACGGCACCCGGCAGCATTGCTATGGGCAAGCTCGTCTACCAGCAGGATATTGGGACGACGCTGTAATGCGGCGTCCAAATCCATCTCCCTAAGGGCGATTCCCTTATATTCGACTATTTTTTCGGGCAGCTGTTCTAGCCCTTCCAGAAGTGCCAGTGTATCGGGTCGGGTGTGCCGTTCAATGTAGCCAACGACAACGTCCACCCCTCTGTTTTGAGCCTGGTGAGCGGCCTTCAGCATCGCATAAGTCTTGCCAACACCCGCAGCATATCCAAAAAAGATTTTTAAAAGCCCTTTTTGAGTGGAGTCTGAGCGCTCTTGATTTTGCACTTGACAACTTTCCAACATTGCATTCCTCCTCACATTAGCTAATTTATTATAGCACGAGAAACCTTGCTATGCTATAAAGATGATAATGCTGATATTAAGATGGAATTAAGAAACTTGTGGAACATAAAGTGTAATTCTCCCTTGACAAATCTACTTCCATAAGAAAATTCTTTTGAAGTATACTGCCGATAATGGTTTCCCCAATCCGGCATTTTTCATTGATGATGGAGTGTCTGGGATGACGTTTGACCGTCCGGGCTGGTATGAAATGATCCGACTGGCCGAGGCCGGAAAAGTCAAAACCGCCATTGTCAAAGATATGTCCCGCATGGGACGGGACTATCTGAAAGTCGGCTACTATACCGAGAGTTTCTTTGCGGAACGTGACATTCGGTATATTGCCAT
>CAJFIN010000009.1 GCA_904381335.1 Candidatus Neoanaerotignum galli
ACCTGTTGCGTAGGAAAGGGGCATATGGCTTGAGAGTAGAAAAATGGGGCGGCGAGATCCTTTTGGAGGCTGATGAGGTTTTGCTGGGGGAACCGGGGGAACAGACAGTGGGTCTGATTCATCGCTTGGTGTCAGGTATGGTGACGCCGGCGTTGTTGCCCGAAATGGCCGATGAATGGTTCGGCCAAGAAAGAAGATAACGGAATAGGTCAGTTGAAGGGCTTGCGGGAGGTAGAAAACGAATGGAACAAACAATTTATTTGGCGGGCGGCTGTTTCTGGGGAACAGATCACTTTTTCCGCCAGGTGACGGGTGTTGTGGCAACACAAACAGGATATGCCAATAGTCATGTCCCATCACCAACATATGAAGATGTTTGCCGCGGGACAACGGGCGCGGCAGAAACGGTGAAGGTAGTTTTTGATGATTCGATCATTCAGTTGGATCAAGTGTTGGATTTGTATTTGCTGACCATTGATCCTTTAAGTGTCAACCGTCAAGGGCGCGATGTGGGGGAACAATACCGTACAGGCATCTATTATAGCCAGGCAGAACAGGAGCCAGTGGTAGAGCAAACATTACAACGGCTTTCGGCTATGGTGGGGGAAAAGCCAGCGGTGGAAGCGATGGCGCTGATCAATTTTTATCCTGCTGAAACGATGCATCAGGATTATTTAAACAAAAATGTATTTGGATATTGCCATATTGATAGAAGCTTATTTTCTTTGGCGAGAGACTATGTGCCTCATCAGACCATCGACCGAGATTATCAGGGGAATTTACTGTCGTTTCTTTCTTATAAAGTGACTCAATTTGGATGTACGGAGACACCATATGAAAATCAGTATTGGGATCAGTTTGATGATGGGATTTATGTGGATCTTCTGACGGGGGAAGCTCTCTTTTCTTCTAGAACGAAGTTCTTTTCTGACAGTGGTTGGGCTGCTTTTTCTGAACCACTATCTCCACAAGCGGTGATGGAAAAACAGCATTCCCGTAATCAGATTACTCGCACGGAACTATGTAACCGCGCGGGCACAAGCCATTTAGGCGAACTATTTGAAGATTCCGCCGAAAGCGAATCAGGAAGGATGTATAGCATCAATAGTGCGGCGGTGCGTTTTATTCCCAAAGACCAGATGGAAAAAGAAGGATATGGCGAGTATCTTTCGGTTTGGAACGAATAAAAAAATAAGAAAACTACTTGAAAAGACTGTGAAACCATGGTATAATTTTACCGCAAAAAAACGCACCTGTTTTCTGTATGGTCGGTGCCGTAATTAACACGGTAGGCCCTGCAAGGAAAACGGGGAGGAGAAACCGAATTTTAGGAGGAAAAATCATGAGCGTAATTTCTATGAAGCAACTGTTGGAAGCAGGTGTACATTTTGGCCATCAGACCAGAAGATGGAACCCCAAAATGGCTCCGTATATCTTTGCAGAACGCAATGGCATTTATATCATTGACCTGCAAAAGACCGTAAAGAAAGTAGACGAAGCATATCAGGCTGTTTCTCAGATGATTGCTGATGGCGGTGAGATCCTGTTTGTGGGCACCAAAAAACAGGCCCAGGAATCCATCAAGGAAGAAGCAGAACGCTGCGGTATGTATTATGTAAATCAGAGATGGCTGGGTGGTATGCTGACCAACTTTGAAACGATCAAGACCCGGATCGCTCGCCTGAAAGAACTGGAAAAAATGCAGGAAGATGGCACTTTTGAGGTTCTGCCGAAAAAAGAAGTGGCTAATTTGATGCATGAAATGGAAAAACTCGAAAAGAACTTGGGCGGCATCAAAGAAATGGAGCGCATCCCTGATGTGCTGTTTATTGTAGACCCCAGAAAAGAACGCATTGCCATTCAGGAAGCCCATACTTTGGGTATTCCCATTGTGGCTATTGTAGATACGAACTGCGATCCCGAAGAAGTGGACTATGTGATTCCCGGCAACGATGACGCAATCCGTGCCGTAAAACTCATCGCTGGTAAGATTGCTGATGCGGTGATCGAAGCAAAACAGGGCGCTCAGGAAGAACCTGCTGAGGCAGCAGAAGAAGCGCAGGTAGAAGAATAAGAAGACCGGATGGCTTCAGTTTCGTTTTCAGAAGCTGAAGCCATTTCACGCAAAAGCAAACAAGATAACAGGAGGAAAAAACAATGGCAATCACTGCAGCAATGGTAAAAGAATTAAGAGAGATGACCAATGTTGGTATGCTCGACTGCAAAAAAGCCCTTCAAGAGACTAATGGCGATATGGAAAAAGCAGTGGAATACCTGAGAGAAAAAGGTTTGGCTGCTTCTCAGAAAAAAGCTGGTCGTGTGGCAGCAGAAGGCGTTGTTACCATCAAATTGAGCGATGACAGCAAAAAAGGCGTTGTGCTGGAAGTAAACTCCGAGACGGACTTTGTGGCAAAAAATCCCGTGTTTTTGGAATATGTGGATCAGG
The DNA here is from genome assembly GCA_904381335.1 of Candidatus Neoanaerotignum galli. Taxonomy (GTDB): domain Bacteria; phylum Bacillota; class Clostridia; order Lachnospirales; family Anaerotignaceae; genus Neoanaerotignum; species Neoanaerotignum galli. The sequence continues at coordinate 2,447 of CAJFIN010000009.1, forward strand.
TGGCTGCTCAGGCGCTGGAAAGCAATGCAGCAGATGCAGCAGCACTTTTGACAGAACAGTGGAAGGAAGATCCTTCTTTGACTGTGGCAGACGCATTGAGCCAAAAAGTAGCCGTCATTGGTGAAAATCTGCAGATTCGCCGGTTTGCAAAAGAGTCTGCACAAACGGGTCGTTTGGTTGGATATATCCATGGTGGTGGCCGGATCGCCGTACTGGTGAACCTGGCGTGTGAAAAAGATGCCCCTGAGCTGGAAGAACTGGGCAAGAATGTGGCAATGCAGATTGCAGCCATGAATCCGAAATTTATCACGGTGGATGATGTTCCTGCTGAGTTCATGGAACATGAAAAAGAAATTTTGACCAAACAGGCAAAAGAAGATCCAAAGAATGCTTCTAAACCAGAAAATATCATTGAAAAAATGATCACTGGCCGTCTCCATAAAGAAATGAAGGAATACTGCCTGCTGGAACAGCCCTATGTGAAAGATGGCGATATGAGCGTAAAGCAGTATATTGATTCTGTGGCAAAAGTAATTGGTGCACCAGTCACAGTGAAATCCTTCGTTCGTTATGAAACCGGTGAAGGCCTGGAAAAGAAAAACGAAAACTTTGCTGATGAAGTGGCAAAAGCCATGCAGTAATTTTTGCATAAAAAAGCACAGTTTGAAAAAAGCGAGCCTTGGGTAAAGGCAGAGAAGCATAAAGAAGTATTGCAAAAATACGGACTATGCCAAGTGAATGAGAAATAGGAAAACTCTATGTGAATGGACGAACCATTTGCATAGAGTTTTTCTTTTGCTTATTTGAAATTTTAGTGTCTGCAGGATGCGCAGCCGTTACCAAAGGGGAGATCTTGGGGGCTTGGGGGATTAATCCCTTAGCAAAGGTTTGACGGATAAAAAAACTGCAAAAATCGTAAGTATACAAGGTTGCATTGCTTGCCAGCCTTGTAACCATATAAAGGAAACCATTTTAAAAAGTAAGACCGTATGAAAGGGGATTTATCCATTCGGCAAGTGCCACAGCAATGGGGCGTGTCAGAGAGGTGGGTTAATCAAAATTGTACAGAAAGGTGCATGCCTAGCACAGAAAAGTTTGGACGCTCCTGGGCGATGCCCGCGGATGCATAGAAGCCGGCTGTGCCATCGAGAAGTGTATCTTCTATTAAAATACGATTCAAAGAGGAATAAGCCATGTTGCTCAGGCAGATGAAATCTTTTGTCGCAGTGATCAACGGCAACAGTTTTACTGAGGCCGCCGAACAGTGCTATATTCTCAGTCCGCTGTTTCTCAGCAGATCCAGTCGCTGGAGCGGGAATAGGGGGTAGACTTTGTTTCTAGCAGGCCAGTTGACTTTTTCGATGGCAGCCTGCGGCAACACGACTGAAAGCAGCGAGCCACAAAACGGCCAGAGCTAGACAGAATCCACCGAGGAGAGTACAGCACAAGCATCTTCTGCAGTGGCAAGCACGACAAATGATACTTCTGATGCAAGTGGAACACCTCCTTCAGAAGGCGCTGAGAGCAATGTCCTGGTGGTTTACTACTCTGCCACAGGCAACACAGAGGAGGCCGCAGGTGATATTGCGGATCTGACCGGTGGGACGATGTTTGAACTGGAGCCTGCTATCCCTATACCGATGAGGACCTGAATTACAGCAATGACAATAGCTGTGTCTCCCAGGAATATGCAGACGAAAGCCTGTGAGATGTGGAGTTTGTGGCAAACACCCTAGAGAACTGGGACAGCTATGATACGGTCTTTATTGGTTATCCCCTTTGGTGAGGCATCGCGGCATGGCCAGTAGATGGTTTTATAGAAGCCAATGGTTTCACCGGAAAAACCGTGATCCCGTTCTGCCCTTCCGCCAGCTGCGGCCTAGGCGCAAGGGGAAAACTGCTGGCGGAACTGGTTGGCAGAAGAGGATGCGCTTTTGTTCCAGCGTCAGTGAAGAAGATGTACAGCCGTGGCTGAGTGAGTTAGGATGATAACAAAAGACAAAGGAAAGAAAATGGGATTTCAGCTTGCTGTCTGATCCAGGAAGATGTAGCAGAACGGGAGGCGGGGCTGTTGACCTAAAATCGCCAGAATGTGCAGCAAGATGGAATCTACGGTATCCCCTAAAGTGTCAAATAGGCCATGAGCAATAAAGCATATTTTATGCGGTTTCCCAGAGGCTATTTTCTATTTAGCGCCGAGGGAAATGCCAGTTAAGTTCTCTTTTAGGGTGTGAATAAAGACCTCTGCAGCGTTAGTAAAGACCTGATATTTTTTCCAGGCTAAATACATCCAAGACTCTAGTTTTGGCTCCAGAGGACGGAAACAGAGACCACGCTGACCAGACAGATCCACCAGTTGCTCCAGCGTCAGCAGACACCCGATGCCCTCCTCCACAGCCATGGCCAGGGTGTGGGACAGATTTCCGGTGGCCACAATCTTTAAGTTTTCACTGCCATACCCTAGCCATCCGGACAGTCCCCCTTCCTGGTCCATCTGCCGGGAAATCATGAGTGGGACGCCCTGTAAATCTGACGGATGAATCCGCTCCAAATTGGCTAAAGGGTCATCCTGACGCATCAGCACTCCCCAAACATCTGGTCTGGGCAGGCGGAGGTAGTCGTATTTGCCCATGTCTATGGGCTCAATCAAGGTGCCGAAGTCGATCAGACCCCGATCCAGCCGGTCTGTCACATCGTAGCCGTCTCCGCTGGAGAAGTGGAAGCGGATACCGGGATGGTGTTGCTGTACCTGCTTGACTGTACGCAGTAGGGGCCGCATTCCCTCTGTTTCCCCATTGCCGATGTAAATGTCTCCGCTGATACTCTCGTCCGAGGTGCTCACCTCGGCTTTTGTTTTTTCCATCAGAGAAACGATCTCCTCTGCCCGCTTCCGTAGGAGAAGCCCCTCTTTTGTCAGGGTAATCTTTCGGCTGCCCCGGATAAAGAGCTGCTTACCTAGTTCCTCCTCCAGTTCCTTCATCTGCCGGGATAGGGGCGGCTGAGTCATGTGAAGCACCGCCGCCGCCCCGGAGATGGACTGCTCCCGGGCGATGATCAGAAAATACTGTAACGTACGGATATCCATGAAATCCCCTCCTATGGGCGAAGTATATCACAGAAATCTATACTTATCAAGTATGGGAAAAGATATAAAATACATATTTGATATTTCTTTATGTGCGTATCATAATGGAACCATGGAGGTGAGTCCATGACCGAGCGGGAGGATACCAAGCAGAACACCATGATCCAAAACCTGCGGGACGCTGGGTGCGATGAAGGCCAGATTCACTGCTTTTTGCAGTTTCTGGATGACGGCAGATGTTGGGAGGCGCTGCAGCTGTTGGAAAAGCACCGGCAAGTTTTACTAGAAAGGTGCCACGAGGAAGAATACAAAATTGATTGTCTGGATTATCTGACGTATCAGATGGGGCAAAAGAAGCGATGAGGAGGTATACAGCATGAACATTCTGGTATTAAACGGCAGCCCTCGGCCTAAGGGCAGCACGAAACAGATGGTGGAGTCATTCCGTGAGGGGGCTCAGTCCGCCGGCCACACAGTGGAAGTAGTAGATGTGTGTCAAAAGCAGATCAGCGGCTGCCGGGCCTGTGAATACTGTCACACCCGGGGAAACGGACAGTGCATCCAGAAAGATGATATGCAGCAGGTGTATGACCTGCTCCGTCAGGCGGATATGCTGGTGTTAGCCTCACCTATTTACTACCACGGCTTTTCCGGGCAGCTGAAGTGCGTCATTGACCGTTTCTATGCAGCGGCTTGTCCTCAAAAACCACCCCGCTTGTCCAAAGTGGCCATGATCCTAAGCTCCGGGGACGCAGATATGTACGATGGGGCCATGTTCTCTTTCCAGGGGGACTTTCTGGACTACTTAGGCCTGGAGAATAGAGGGGTCTACACCTCTCACGGTGGGGAGAATGGTTCCAAGGCTAAGCTGGAGGAACTACGGGCCTTTGGTGCTTCACTGAAATAACGATGTATGGCAATGAGCGAAAGAGAGGTTGTTTCAGAATGAATGTTCTGTTGTTCAATGGCAGTACACGGAAAGATGGGTGTACTTATTTGGCCTTGTCGGAGATTGCTAAGGCGCTGGAGCAGGAGGGGATTGACACTGAGATCCTCCAGCTGGGAGCACAGCCGGTATGGGACTGTATCGGCTGCAACGACTGCCAAGGCACCGGCCGATGTATCTTTGAGGAGGATGTGGTAAACGAGTGGCTGGGGAAGGCGGCAGAGGCGGATGGTTATGTGTTTGGCTCGCCTGTGTACTTCGCCCATCCATCGGGGCACCTGCTTTCCGTCATGGATAGGATGTTTATGGTGGGGAGCGAGATCTTTGCCCACAAGCCTGCCGCCGCAGTGGTCACCGCCCGCCGGGCCGGCACTACTGCCTCCTTGGACGCCATTCAAAAACACTTTACTGATGCAGAAATGCCCATTGTGTCCTCCACCTACTGGAACATGGTGTTTGGCCCCGCCCCGGGGCTGGTGGAGTGGGATCAGGAGGGCCTCCAGACCATGCGGAACCTAGCAAAAAACATGGCCTGGATGCTTCGGTGCATTGCCGCCGGAAAAGAGAAGGGCATCCTGCCGCCTGCGGCAGAGCGGGTGCACTGGACGAATTTCAACCGCTGAAGGGAGGAAATCATTTTGGGATATGAGGAGATCGAGCTGCGGGCCAGAGAGATGGGCCTGCCAGTCTATCAATACCAGCGCATCGCCGCTCAGCAGGCGCATAAGTTGACGGCGGAGCTAAACTTTACCTACCACGAGCCAGAGGAGGTGGTGCGGCTGTTTGCCAAACTCATCGGCAAGCCGGTGGGTGAGGGATTCTGCCTGTTCCCGCCCTTTTACACCGACTACGGTCAAAACATTACCATTGGGAAAAACGTGTTTCTCAACACCAGCTGCCACTTCCAGGACCAAGGCGGCATCACCATCGGGGATGGCACCCTCATTGGCCACAACGTAGTGCTGGCCACCCTCAATCACGAGGAAGACCCGGAACGCCGCCAACACACCTATCCAGCACCCATCGTCATCGGAAAAAACGTCTGGATTGGAGCCAACGCCACTGTGACTCCTGGCGTGACCATTGGGGACAACGCAATTGTGGCCGCTGGTGCGGTGGTGACAAAAGATGTTCCCCCCGATATGGTGGTGGGCGGCGTCCCTGCTAAAGTCATTCGGCCGATTCGAAAGGGGGAAAGCAGATGAAGAAAAAATTGATGTCTTTGCTGCTGGCTGTCGGTATGGTTTTTTCACTCACGATGACGGCTTGTGCGGCCCAGGAAGTGCCGGAGACCGACAGTGATACTTCAACGGTCTCTGCTTCATCCCAGGAACTGCCCTTCACAGACATTCCAGCAGACGCCTGGTACACAGATGAGGTGCGGTATTGCTATGAGCATGGGATTTTTGCCGGCATCAGTGATACGACCTTTTCTCCGGACGAAACTTTGAGCCGGGCCATGCTGGCTACCGTCCTCTATCGGATGGCAGGGAGCCCCTCTTTGCAGGATGAAAACTTGGGCTACCCCTTCTCCGATGTGCCAGGGGACAGCTGGTGTGCGGACGGCGTCTACTGGGCCAGGCTGGCTGGCGTGGTGGGTGGTTATGGGAACAACACCTTCGGCCCCAATGACCCGGTAACGCGAGAGCAGGCGGTGACGATTCTGTGGCGCTACGCCGGTTCTCCCACAGCCTCGTCCGGAACTTTCTCCGACAGCGATGATCTTGCTGATTGGGCTGTCTTTGCCGCCGGCTGGGCACAGGCCATGGGACTGCTCACCAACTGGGCAGAGGATGCGTTTCAGCCCAAAACGGCCTTGACCCGGGCAGAGGCCTCCGTCCTGCTCGCCCGCTATCTGGAAAACAAAGAGGCGGTCGCTGGGGAGAGCAATGGCATTTTGGTGGCCTATTTCTCTGCCACCGGCACCACTCGGACTTTGGCAGAGTATGCGGCGGATATTCTAAATGCCGACCTTTATGAGATCGTCCCGGAGGAGCCCTATACCAGTGCCGATCTGGACTACGGTAATTCTAACAGCCGTACTACTCAGGAACAGAATGACCCCTCTGCCCGGCCGGCCATCTCCGGGACAGTGGAGAATATGGAACAGTATGACACGGTGCTGCTGGGCTATCCCATCTGGCATGGCCAGGCGCCCCGGATCATCAGCACCTTCCTGGCGTCCTACGATTTTGCAGGTAAGACCATCGTGCCCTTTTGTACCTCCCATTCCAGTGGGATCGGTTCCAGCGATGACAACCTCCATGCCCTTGCGCCGAATGCTGACTGGAAAGAGGGGACCCGTTTTGCGGTGGGTACGACCCGCGAGGAGATGGTAGCTTGGCTGGATACACTGAATCTGCTTGAAACAGAGGTCGAGGGTTCTGCTCCGGTATTCAATTTTGAGACCCACACCGTCATGCTGAACAGCGGCTACGAAATGCCCATTATGGGCCTTGGCACCTACAGCTTGTCCGATGAGGAGTGCTACAATTCCGTCACCACCCTGTTAGAGGCGGGTGGCCGGCTGATTGACACGGCCTACATGTATCACAACGAGGAGGCTGTGGGCCGGGCGGTACGAGATTCCGATGTACCAAGAGAAGAAATTTTCGTTATAACCAAACTCTATCCCAGCCAGTTCAGCGATGCCGAGGCTGCAATCGATGAGGCCATGGAGAAGCTGGATATCGGCTACATTGACATGATGTTGCTCCATCATCCGGGAAGTGGGGATGTGGAGGCCTACCACGCCATGGAACAGGCGGTGGCGGACGGGAAGATCCGCTCCATCGGCCTGTCCAACTGGTACATCGAGGAGCTGGAGGAATTTCTTCCCCAAGTCAATATCACACCTGCCCTGGTGCAAAATGAGATCCACCCCTATTACCAGGAGCAGGAGGTGGTTCCCTACATCCAGAGCCTGGGCATCGTCACTCAGGGGTGGTACCCCTTTGGCGGCCGGGGCCACACAATGGAGCTGCTGGGTGACCCGGTGATTTCCGCCATTGCTGCAAACCATGGCGTCACCTCTGCCCAGGTGATTCTGCGGTGGAATCTCCAGCGGGGGGTGGTGGTCATCCCCGGCTCCAGCAACCCTGACCACATTCGAGAGAACCTGGATCTCTTTGGTTTTGAACTGACTGATGCGGAGATGGCCCTGATTGCCGCACTGAATCGGAATGAGAAACATGATTGGTATTGATCTCAGCAGTGGGGTGCTAAACCGAGCTCCGGTGATTTCTCTACCGAGCGGGCTGGAACTCCCCGTGGTGGGCCTGGGCACTTACGCCCTCCACGGGAATACCTGTATTAACGCTGTCCGCACCGCCCTGGAGTGTGGTTACCGGCTGATTGACACCGCCTCTATGTATGGCAATGAGCGGGAGGTGGGCGAGGGTGTCCGTGCCTCCGGTGTGCCGAGAGAGAAAGTGGTGGTGCAGACCAAACTATATCCAAACCAGTACGGCCAAGCAGCTAGGGCCATTGACGAGTGTCTGAGCAAGCTGGACCTGGGCTATATTGACATTTTGCTCCTACATCACCCGGCCGGCAATGATGTGGCCGCCTATCGTGCCATTGAACGGGCCATCCAGGATGGAAAAGTCCGCTTCGCAGGCATCTCCTGCTACTATATCCGAGAGCTGGATGCCTTTCTTCCCCAGGTGGATCTGAAGCCGGTGCTGGTCCAGAACGAGATCCACCCCTACTATCAGGACACACCGGTGGTGGAACATATCCAGCACCATGGACTTGTGGCGCAGGCTTGGTATCCGCTGGGCGGACGGGGTTATAACCGGGAACTGATAGCTGACCCAGTCCTCCAGGATATTGCTGCCGTCCACGGCAAGTCCTTGGTACAGGTGATCCTCCGCTGGGACCTTCAGCGTGGCGTGACGGTGATTCCCGGCTCCAGCGATCCAGGTCATATCCGGGAGAATCTTGACTTGTTCAGCTTTGAACTCACTGAAGATGAGATGGCACGGATCGCGGCTCTAAATCGAAACGAGAAACATGATTGGTATTAAAAGAAAGGATGGACTTCAAATGACACTGTTAGAAAATCTGGAACTGACCCAGGAGTGGGACAAAACCTTCCCACAAAGCGATAAGGTAGACCATAGCAAGGTGACATTCCATAACCGCTATGGCATCACCCTGGCGGCGGATCTATATAAGCCCAAAGGTACAAGCGGTAAGCTGGCGGCTTTGGCGGTGTGCGGCCCCTTTGGCGCAGTGAAAGAGCAGGCTTCCGGCCTTTACGCCCAGACCATGGCGGAGCGGGGATTTCTCACCATCGCCTTTGATCCCTCCTTCACCGGCGAGAGTGGCGGGTGGCCCCGGTATATGGCCTCCCCAGACATTAATACCGAGGATTTTCAGGCGGCTGTGGACTACCTCTCTCTGCGGGAGGATGTTGACAGTGAGAAGATTGGCATCATCAGTATCTGCGGCTAGGGTGGTCTGGCTCTGAACACCGCGGCTTTGGATACCCGGATCAAGGCCACCGTGGTCTCCACTATGTACGACATGTCCCGCATCAATGCCAAGGGCTACTTTGACGCCGAGGACAGCGAAGCGGCTCGCTACGAGAAGAAAAAGGCCCTGAACGACCAGCGGACCACAGACTATAAGAGTGGTTCTTACACCTTGGGCGGTGGTGTGGTGGACCCCCTGCCGGAGGATGCCCCCTTCTTTGTGAAGGACTACTACGATTACTACAAGACCAAGCGGGGCTATCATCCTCGATCCCTCAATTCCAATGGCGGATGGAACATCATTGGCTGCATGTCCTTTATGAACCAGCCCATCCTCTGCTACAGCAACGAGATCCGCTCCGCTGTGCTGGTGATGCACGGGGAGAAGGCCCATTCCTGCTATATGGGACGAGATGCCTTTGCCCACATGATGGAGGGCAATCCCACCCCGGAGAACAAGGAACTGCTGATCATCTCTGGCGCAGTCCACACGGATCTATATGACGGCGGCGGCAAAAATGCCATTCCCTTCGACAAGTTGGTGGCGTTTTTTCGATCCAATCTACAATAGCATTTTTAAGTGTAACAAGAAGCGTTTGCCGCCCAAAATTTGGGCGGCAAACTGTTTTATAGGGATAAGATAAAGGAAGTTTTCTCAGTGCTGATATGATAAAGACGGTGTGATGAATTTTATCATTGAAAAAAGGACAGTGGGAACGGGTGCAGGAGTTGCGGCAGAACAAATGAGGCTGACAAAAAACAGGAAGGGTCAGCATGTTTTTCGGACTGCTTTACTGCGCCAACGGCGGGGAGGGAGCTGCACTTCTACACTTACAGCACTTTCAAGGACACTAGCCAGAATCATTTTGGCTGCTCCCATGACAAGCGCAACACCGGCTAATGCAAAATCCATTATATCCGAAAACAGGTGCTTTACCGGATCGTGCTGGAATTGATATGGCAGACGCTAAGTTAGGTCTGTATGGTTTGGAAGGATTTCAAGCTGGCAGATGTATCCGTAGCAGAAGCGATAGATGACGTTTTTTTGGCCAGAATAGGAAAAGGGAGATTTCACTCTTGCGAAAACGGGAAAATATGAGTATAATATATAGGATGCTTTTTTAGTATGTGGACAATAGCTAAAGGTGAGGCGAAAAAAGATGGCAGAAGAAAAACAAACAATCTTCAGCGGGATGCAGCCTTCGGGCTTTATCACTTTGGGTAACTATTTGGGTGCTTTGCGGAATTGGACGCAGCTGCAGGAGGAATATCAGTGCCTTTATTGTATTGTAGATCTTCATGCCATTACCGTCCGTCAAGATCCGGCTTCATTACGGCGGCAAAGTAGAGAATTATTGATGCAGTATATTGCAGCTGGCCTAGATCCAGAGAAAAATATTGTTTATGTGCAAAGTCATGTGCCAGCCCATGCAGAACTGGGCTGGGTTTTAAACTGCTTTACCTATATGGGTGAACTAAGTCGGATGACCCAGTTTAAAGAGAAAAGTCAAAAGCATGCCGATAATATCAATGCGGGGTTATTCACTTATCCAGTGCTGATGGCAGCAGATATTTTGCTTTACCAGACGGATTTGGTGCCAGTGGGTGAAGATCAGCGCCAGCATTTGGAGATTACTCGGGATATTGCCCTGCGGTTTAACCGCCTGTATGGCGATGTATTTAAAATTCCCGAAGGGTATATTGGTAAGGTGGGCGCCAGAGTGATGGCCCTGCAGCAGCCAGATAAAAAGATGAGTAAATCAGATGAAAACAAAAATAATACCATTGCGTTGCTGGATGATCCAGCGGTCATCCGCAATAAATTTAAAAAGGCAATGACTGACTCAGAAAACGAAGTGCGGTATGATCCAGAGCATAAGCCCGGTGTAAGTAATCTGTTGAGTATTTACTGCGCCGTTACCGATCAGACCATGGCGGAAGCAGAGCGGGAGTTTGCAAACGTAGGCTATGGGAATTTTAAGGCCGCTGTAGGTGATGCAGTGGTGGAAAAATTGCTCCCCATACAGAAAAAAGTGGCAGAACTGGATAAAAATAAGGATTATCTGGAAGCTGTTTTAAAAACAAATGCAGAGCGGGCCAATGCCATTGCTCAAAAGACCTTGCGTAAAGTACATAAAAAATTAGGATTTTTACCGCGGGGTTGATTTTGGGATAAAGGGAGAACCCCTTTCCAAATAAATCAAGATGTGCCTGAACACCATCTTAAACAAAACAGGAGGAAAAGAATATGAACCAAAACGTAACCTCAACCCGTAGTCAGGGCCGTTTTTCGGCCCGCATGATCGCTGTTACTGGCATCACGGCCGCACTATATGCCGTGTTGACAATGGCGCTGCCCATGCTCAGCTATAATGCCATTCAGTTAAGATTTTCAGAAATCTTAGTGTTGTTGGCATATTTAAACCCTAGTTATTGGCCAGGGTTGGTGCTGGGATGTTTTATCGCTAACTTCTTTAGTCCAAATGGTCTATATGACATTGTCTTTGGCACTTTGGGGACGGTAGTGGCTGTATGGGGCATCATCCATAGCAAACGGCTTTTTGTGGCTACGCTGTGGCCAACCATCAGTATGTTTGTGGTGAGCATTGGTATTGCGCTGGCGGCGCATATCCCCTATTTGCCTACCGTGGGGACAACAATGCTGGGTGAATTTGCTGTGGTGACTTGTATCGGCTATCCGGTATTTCGGCTTTTGCTGAAAAACCAACGTGTGGCGCGGTTACTTGGCTGGCAAGAGAAATGGTAAATAAGGTTTTACCTGGAAAAGGCTCCTGAAATAGGAGCCTTTTTTATATGAAATAACAATGTTGTACGCACCCACCCACAGCGTTCGCTTTGGATGCTGGATTTATTTGGGATACGGGTTTTATCAGGCAACAGTATCATTGGCGGTGATGTCTGGCCGGGAAAGCACTGGCTTCATTTTTTTTAAAATGACCGCCGCTAAAATGGCAGCTAGCAAAGAGGTTCCGGCAAAGTTTAGCCAGATGCCCGTTAAGCCCAATGGCCATAGCAGTGCCACCAGCACCACAGGAAACACAAGGGCGGTGCAGACGGAGATGAGCGCAGCATAAAGGGAGCGTTCGATGGCCAGCATATAGCTTTGGGTAGCAAAGGAGAACCAACGGATCACATAGGTGACGCTAAAAAGCTGCAGGGCATAAACACTCATGGACAAAAATTCCGGACCTTCCCCAGAGACAAACAGCGTGGTGATCTGAGAGGGAAAAAGGAATATGATAACCGAAACGGCAATGGAAATTACTGCGCTGGCAGCAAAACAATAGGTTTCAATGGCCCTTACCCGGGAGAATTTTCCGGCGCCCCAATTATAGCCTACGGCAGGCTGGAGGGAATCGCAGGTGCCATAAAGCAGGGGCTGAATAAACCCATCGGCGAACATCAAAATACCATAGACAGAAACGGCGTCCTCACCGCCAATACGCACTAAAATAGCATTTAAGAAAATGGAGGTGATTCGTCCAGCGATATTATTTAGAAAATTAGGACTGCCGCAGGAAACGATCTGTTTTACCAAACCTAGACGAAAGTGCGGCCGGGTGAATTTTAGCAAAGCTTTCCCTCGGAAAAAGGGCAAAAAGGCCATCAGGGAACACAAAAACATACTGGTGCAAGTGGCAAGAGCTGCACCCCAGATACCAAAGCCAAGAACGCCCAAAAAGAAGAATTCCAGCCCTGCGCTGAGGATGGATAAAAGGATATTGACGAACATGCTGCCCCGGATATAGCCGCTGATACGTAAAAAGTTATCAACAGCATATAAAATTGTGGTAAAGGGGGAGCACAAGGCGTATACGCGTAAGTATTGCACAGCCAGTTCTGCCAGAGCACCATCAGCGCCCATCAGTTCCATCAAAGCTGGGGCGGCGGCAAAGAGTATGGCGCCAATGATGGTACTGGAAACCAAAATCATCAAACAAGCACAGGTAAAGATGTTGTTTGCCTCTGCATGTTTCTTTTGTCCCAAGCTAATGGAGATCGGCACGGAGGAACCAACCCCAATGAGATCGGTGAGGGAAAAGTTAATGATAACAAAAGGCATGGCTAAATTTAAGGCAGCAAAAGCAGTAGGCCCGAGAAATTGGCCCACGAAAATGCCATCGATGGTTTGGTAAAAAGCAGAGGCCAGCATACTGATGGCGCCTGGAATAGCCGCTAAGAAAAAGAGTTTTCGTGGCGGCAGCTTGGCAAAAATAGTTGTTGCATTCATGATAAATTCCTTTCTTTGGCTAAACGCGCAGTGCAGGAGCGCTTTTTAGTGTCTAGGTACTCAGGGAGAAGGAGCATCATCAGTTTTGTCTGCTGATTTAGACAGAGCTGATTCTTTTTTGCGATTTTCCTGAGATAAGGGGGCAATCGCTTCCTCTAGCAAAGTGACATACTGTCCCATCAGGTGAAGCAACAGCTGTTGATCTTGGCGAGAGAGACGAGAAATGGCTTGCCGCTCGGCGTGAATTAAAGGCAAGATGACAGTTTTCATCAGCTCATCACCGCTTTCTGTCAGCAGTACTGCTTTATTTTTTCGGTTCCCCTCCAATGGCGCTAAAGTGATCAGTCCGTTTTTCACCAAGTTTTGTAAAGCAGAGTGAAAGGTCTGAGGTGGATAGTGCCATTCGTCCGCCAATGCCCGCTGCGTGATGGGGCCTTTGGATAAGCACAGAGAATAAAGCAGCCAAAGTCCTGCATCAGAGAGGCCTTTTGCTTTGGCATAACGGTGGTAAAGCTCATCCATTTTTTTATAATGTTGGTTAAAGATGGCCAAAGGATCTCCTTCCGGCAACAGTTCCTGTGGTTTGGTCAAGTAAATCCCCTCTTCTAATTATCCGATTTCAGATAATTTCAGTATAATCTGAATTCGGATGATTGTCAAGCAGACAAAACAGCCTTCTTATTATCATGGTTTGTGACAATATGAAGGAGATTTGATAAAAGGAAATTACAGCGTTCTCTTTCGTTGTTTTCGCTCGTTGGATATACCAAAGAGCACTGTTCGGTTTCGTCTTTGCAAGGCGGAAATAGCTGTGGTATAATAAAAAAAGCCATTACGAAAAGGCATTGACGAATAAGAAGATGACAGTTAGGAATCCTTGGAAGGAGGAATCATTCCGTGGCAAATATCAAAAACAATTTGGAGGAATTGATTGGACATACGCCGCTGGTGCGTCTTTCCCTTTGGGGGAAAGGTTTGCCGACACAGGTGTTGGCAAAAGTAGAATTTTTTAATCCGCTGGGTTCGGTCAAAGACCGGGCAGCCCTATTTATGATGAATGAGGCGGAGCGTCAAGGCGTTTTAAAACCCGGTACCGTCATCATTGAACCCACCAGCGGCAATACGGGTATTGGATTAGCCTTTTTATCAGCGGTGCGAGGATATCGGCTAATTTTAACTATGCCAGAGACCATGAGTATCGAGCGGCGGAAACTATTAGCGCAGCTTGGTGCAGAAATTGTGCTGACCGATGGGAAAAAAGGGATGTCTGGGGCCATTGAAAAGGCAAATGAATTGGCTGCATCAATGGAAAGTGCGTTTATTCCAAACCAGTTTGAAAATCCCGCAAATGCCAAAGCGCATTATGAAACAACCGGGCCGGAAATTTGGGCGGATACCGATGGCCAAGTGGATATTTTTGTTGCTGGCGTGGGTACAGGCGGCACCCTTACCGGTGTGGGGAGGTATTTAAAAGAGAAAAACCCCCAGGTGAAAGTGGTGGCAGTGGAGCCGGCAACCAGCGCCGTATTGAGCGGAAAACCGGCAGGTCCCCACGGTTTGCAGGGGATCGGTGCGGGATTTGTACCCGGCGTGCTGGATCGGGATCTCATGGATGAAGTGATTGGGGTAAACGATGAAGATGCGCTTCAGGCAGCTCAAAAGGCAGCAAAAACAGAGGGCCTTTTGGTGGGCATTTCTTCGGGAGCGGCGTTGTTTGCGGCAGAACAATTGGCAAAGCGCCCAGAAAATGCAGGAAAAACCATTGTGGCTTTGTTGCCGGACACTGGGGAGCGGTATCTTTCTACGGCATTGTTTCCAGAAGTCTGAGTTCGGCTATTTGCACAAAAAATGGCGGAAAAGTATGGATTATTCTGAAATAAATGTGTAATTTTACTAAAAATAAAAAACTTTGATTTGGAAAAAAGGATTTTTGATGGAATGAGAGAATTGTAAGAATAAGAATCAAACAAAGATCACTCGATTTGATTTACGTCTGATTTTTCCATTCAACCATAGCGCGTCCTGTGGATGCAGAAAAGGGGGAGATTGTAATGATTCAGATTATTGCAGGAGAAAAAGGCGAAGGAAAAACGAAACGTTTGCTTGAAATGGCCAATGAAGCGGCAAAAACAGCGAAGGGCCATGTGGTCTTCATTGACGATGACAACCGTCATATGTATGACCTTCACTACAATATCCGTTTTGTGCAGACAAACTTTAAAATGACCCGTCAAGAAACCTTTTTCGGGTTTATTTGTGGGATTGTCAGCCAAGATAATGACATCGAACAGATTTATATCGATGGCCTTCATAATATCGTATCCGGTCTGACGGACGAGGGTATGGCTGAATTTATTACATTGCTGGAAAAATTCTCGAAGGATGAAGATGTAGACTTTATTATGATTATCAGTAAAAAAGTAGAAGATCTCCCCGAGGTTGCAAAACAATATTTGATCTAACAACCCACTATCAGATCTTACCGGCCCCGCAAGTTGCGGGCGCCGGTTTTTTTGCATGAAAATGAAAGGATGCTGCTCTGCTTTATGGCATGTCTGTCAGAAAAGCGGGATGAGCAAAGAGAACATTGCAAAATAAATAGGTAAAAAAGCGTAGGCAAGGCAGAGCCATCATCAATCAAGTAGAACAGCAAAGACCATGGCTGACGGTCTTACCCCTGTGGAAAGAAAAAATGGAGGCAAACATAACTCAAAAAGACAGACCGTTCTTTTGGAGGTCAGTTTTATGGAAAAGTTCACAGAATCGACAAACTATAGGCCAGGAGCTGTGGTAAAATAAAACGGGCAGTCCATTTGATGGACTCAGGCAGTGGGCATATACGCCTCCCCGCAAGGCGGAGCGGAAATCGCAAGGAGGGAACAATGAAGAAAAGAATGTTTGCAGCGCTAACACTGGCGCTTGTGTTGGCATTTGGTGGGACAATGCCGTCTTATGCGGCAACAACGCTATATGAACAAACAGAGCAAAGCGCTGTGGTTCGTGGTGTCAATTATGAAAAGAAAATCCGGCTGACGGAGGACGGATGGCTGGATTTATATGAACTGACCATTGATCTTAGCAATGAAAACTTGTCTGTGGAGCCGGTGGAATCAAAAACGGAGGCTGGCCTACGAGAAACGGTGGGGAAACTATTATCGGAAAATGGCGCCCTGGCAGGGGTGAACAGTGCTTATTTCGGCATGACTGGCACCTATTCAGCTGCCTTTGGCGCACAAATAGCCGATGGCACTATCCTTTCGATGGACTCAGATAAAAATTTGAATGGCAATCAATTTGGCTCCTATTATGAGGATACTTCCGGTGGACAACATTTTGATTACTTTAAGACCACCATGAAGTTTTATGTGGGCGGTCAGTTCTTATTTGAGCTTTCTGGGATCAATACCATTACGGAGATGGTGTATCCTATGTATTTGGACCGTACGGCAGCCACTGATACGTCAAAAATTGACGCTAGATTTTCAAATTTGACGAAAATTTTGGTGGAAAATGACCAGATCACAAAAATTTCTGCCAAAGGGGAAACGGTGACCATACCGGAAAATGGGTATGCCATCATCCTTAGCAGTAACTATGCCGATACCTATGTGCCCCAAATGTCTGTGGGACAGCGAGCCATTACCCAGATTAATACCAATATTGATGTAGAGCAGGTGAAAACGGCGATCACCGGCGGCGGCGTGATTCTGCTTAACGGGCAGAAGCCAGCAAACTACGGAGAAATGGCTTCTGGGCGTCAGCCGCGTACATTGCTGGGCCTTTCTCAGGATGGAAAGACCATGAAGCTGATTGTGGCCGATGGCAAACGAACTGGCGGCAATAATGTCAGCATTGGCTTGACGGTGGATGAAGCTGTGGCCTTATTAAAGGAAGAGGGCATGTATCACGGCTTGAACCTGGATGGCGGCGGTTCATCGTTAATGGCTGTTAAAACAGCGGATGCAGACAGCATATCCTCTGTTTCTTCTCCAGCTGAGGGTAGTGAGCGGCCTGTGATGGCAGCTGTAGGTGTGTTTGATAGCAGCCCCGTGGGAGAAATAACACAGTTGGTGGTGGAGCCAGCGGCGGAACGTGTGCTGGCGGGAGATTCCATCCAGATCAATGTGTTTGGTTATGATGAAAACCTTCACAAAGTGGCTGTGGATTTAAGTCAGGTGACGTTACAGTGTGATGAAAATTATGGCAGCCTTAGCGGCACAACGTTTACGGGCTTGAAACAAGGCAAATCCTTCATTACGGCCACCATGGGAGACATCATTGGTGTGGGCAGTGTGGAAGTGGCAGATATCGGTTCATTAGAACCGCAAAGCAAAGAATTGTATCTGAATGTGGGCGAATCGGTACAAATTGCTGTGGATGCGCGCACCACGGATGGATACGCAGTGGATGCAACAGATAGTATTACCTATACCACTACCATTGGCACCATGAACGGTTCTACTTTGACGGCCAGCCAAGCAGGCACAGGGTATGTGACGTGTGCGTATGGGAATTTGCGCACCCACATTAAAGTTGTTGTGGGCACAGAAGCAAGACAAGTGGAAAACTTTGAGCATATCCAGTATCTCAATTATTCTTCTTACCCCGCAGGGATACAAGGAATTGCAGGGGTATCCACGGCGGTGGTGTCAGAAGGCAGCCATTCTGTGGCGCTCAGTTACTATATGAAAAACAGTACCGAGACTCAGGCGGTCTATTTGGGCTTGGTGCCGGAGTTGACGATTCCGGGTGAGCCAAAAGCGTTAACACTGTCCATCAAAGGTAACGGTACAGGACAATGGGTGCGCGGCTATATTGTAGACGCCAATGGCGTACAAAGCACCATTGATTTTTCTCGCAATGTAAACTGGACAGATTGGCGGGACGTGACGGCCCAGCTGCCGGAGAATTTGGCCTATCCAATCAAGCTGACGACCATTTATGTGGCAGCACTGGAAAATACCAACACCAATCAGCAAGTGATGTACTTTGATAACTTGCGTGGGCAGTATGCAACGGATGCAGCGGTGGATATGCCGGCAGACGTACAAGTGGCGGATAGTTTAGAGCAGGATCTTTCTGGCAAAGAAGGCGGTTATACCTATCTGAATGTAACCGGTAATGTGACCAGCGGAACGGCACAGGCAGGCACCTATGATGCAGTGCGCAATCAGGTGAATACCGCACTAGGCCAGAACACGGATTACAGCTTGTTTGCAGGCAAAAACGATATTACTGCTTCCAATGGAGCTCAGAAGGTGCAATGGCAGAAAAACTATGTCGTTACAGAGCTGTCGAATGTGACGATATTAAATATGTATGCGGAATACGGCGGCTTTTTCCAGACGCTGAAAAACCAGTGGAGCCGCTTCCAACAAGATGCGCTCAATACACAAAATAAAAATATTTTGGTGGTGCTGGATAAAGACCCATCCACGTTCCGAGATGCTCGGGAAACAGAAGTTTTTGAAACTGCCTTGGCAGAAGTGGCAGCAGCGGGGAAAAATGTATTTGTGCTGTATTGTGGCGCTCAAGAATCCACCGTTACGGCGAAAGATGGGGTACGGTATATTGCACTGCCGGATCTTTGGCTGGCAAACGGCGCTCAAAATAGCGATTACCAGATGCTGCGCATTCAGGCAGGAAGTAATACCATGTTTTTTGATTTAGTCAATTTGTAAATCAATTTTGCAGATGGATTTGTTCTATCACTTGATAGAATTGCGATGATCATACAAACAGCTCGGACGAGAGGGTTCCGGGCTGTTTTTTATTGGAAAAAACGAAGGAGAATCGGCACTTAGCCAACAGGTGATGGCACTCATCCCAATCCATCAAAAGGATGCGGCGATGATCCGGGGCAGCCGCGGGAAAAAGGTGGCCAGTTTGCCGCGGGGAAGAAGTTGACGGAGAGAAAAGAACCGTGATAAACTGGATACACAGCAATCAGTAAGCTTTATGGGGGAAAATCCCTTCACCCAGGGGTTTATCAAGTATAATTTAAACTGGTGTTTTGGCGGTGGGTGGAAAATCAACCACTGTAACCCATATCCAGGGCATACGAAGGAGCAGTACATCCAGCTGGCTTTAGAGTTGGCGTAGAGCCGTGCGGACGGCAAACGGATTCTGGGCGATAAAACGCAGGAGGGCGAAGTCGTCCGGTATGATACGGCTACCAATGAGTATGTAACAGACGTTCCCAATGGCGGTATAAGCCGGATGATGGGAAAAGTATTTTTACATATATTACATATAGATGTATGAAAAGCGATCAAAAGACGGATCAAGACGAGGAGAGGTAGGATGCAAAAGCACTTGTGTCCAGTATGCGGAATGTATGAATTTTCCCATATGGGGTCTTATGAAGTCTGTGAAGTTTGCGGCTGGGAAGATGATTGGGTTCAGCTTGATGACCCAGATTACACTGGCGGGGCTAACCGCCTGAGCCTCAACCAGTTTCGGAAAGCGTGGAAAGAAGAGCAGAAGGCAAATCAGGAGAAGGAGGAGTACAATGGCTAAGAAAGGGAAGCACCTGTGTCCGGTATGTGGGATGTACGAGTTTCCAGAGAAAGATTCCTATGATGTGTGTCAGGTCTGCGGCTGGGAAGATGATGGGGTTCAATTAGAAGACCCGGATTTTGCTGGCGGAGCTAATACCTTAAGCCTCAACCAGTTTCGAAAAGCGTGGGAAGCAGAACCCAATGGAAAGAAGAATAGAATCGTAAGAAAAATTAGAAGAAAAAAGTAAGGGTTAGCGCGGCGAAGGTGGCCTTTCTCTGGTGAGAGGGTGAACAGGTAGAGCATGCCAAAAACGAAAAAAGAGCGGAATGGGAAAGAGCTGGAAGTACTTATCCAGCTCTTTTTATGTGCAGAAACGAACATCATAAACGAGATTGGTCGGTTGCGTTCTCTTAGAAACGCAGACTACCACGCTGTGGCGGCGCTAACTCGGGTGCAGGCCATTTTAAAGCAGCTGGAAACGGACGCCTGGACGTATGTGCCAAAATGGTGGCTGCGCCGTTTTACGCCAATTGCGAGCAATGCTTCATTTTTATCATGAGAGCAAGAAATGATCTTCATATCGTTTGTAAGAGGTGGGTGAGGTTTGATCGGATAAAGGGGATTTTGTAGTATTCCTATTTTTGGTATCACGATCCGTCTTTCTTGCTGCTGCGTTTGACCAGTTGTTTTTGGTGTTCGATGCGAATTTGTTTGTGCTGCATATCACTATAGATTCGGGGGAAAATAAAAATCACAGCTAGTCAATTTTTGTCATAACCAACCAATGAGTGAACTAGCCCATTTTTCATGGAGTGAAAATAGGCCAAGCAAGAGATGATTTGAGGAGTGAAAAATGACTGGCCGCGATAAAGCACAGGAAAATTGCCTGGAAAACCATGGGGGAAGAAAATTTTGAGCACATGGAAAAAGAAATACAGATTTTATCAAAAACATCTTGCTATTTTTACATAGACGTATTATAATATACTCACAATATAAAGTAGTATTTAAAACTAGATATAAGAATGGAGGCATATCAATGGTACAAACAAAACAGAAAGGGGCCATTTGGTCCTGGAGAGACCCCATGAGCGCCTTGACCCATATGATTGCATTTTTGTTGGTTTTGCCTGCCGGAGCTGCTTTAGTGGTACAACAGGCCATGCGGGGCGAGGTGGTTTCCGCCCTTGCTTGCACGGTGTTTGTATTTTCGGCACTATTGTTATATGGCGCCAGTACCTTTTACCACATGGCTCATGGCACGAAAGAACAAATTGCTTTTCGCCGCCGGATAGATCATATTATGATCTTTTTGCTCATTGCTGGAACGTATACGCCTGTTTGTTTGGTAAACCTGAGCGGGTTTTGGGGCACGCTGCTGTTGATTCTTGTGTGGGCGCTGGCCTTGGCAGGATTGGTGCTGAAGATTTTTTGGTTGGGTGCGCCGCGCCTGTTATCCACCACCATCTATGTGGTGATGGGATGGCTTGTATTAGTGGCAGCATATCCGTTGGTACAGTCGGTGCCGCTGGGCGGGCTAGCTTTGTTGGCAGCCGGCGGCGTCATGTATACGTTGGGAGCTGTGATTTATGCGACCAAATCTAAACGCCTATCTTTTGGCGCTTTCGGCTTTCATGAGATTTTTCATCTCTTTGTGATGGCTGGAACAGCGTTCCATTTTCTATATTTTTTCCTCTATCTATCATAAACATCCTATCTTTGATCTTCTTTTTTCCAGCCCCTGCCGGTTTCGGCAGGGGTCTTATCATGGGTGCATCTTGTTTTATCTAGTTGGTCGTGGTATGCTAGAAAAAAAGGGGGATGTAACATGAAAGGGAAAAAACAGTTTATCTATTGGTTATTTTGGTGGTAGCTATCGGCGCTGTGGTTGCGGTGGTGGCTTATCGGAATATGAAAGAGAAACAGGAATGCTGCACAGAAATGGCACAGCTTTTTTTACAGATGGAAACAGGCATTTATACCGAGCAGGATCGGCAGGAAATGTTGCAGGGAAAAGGAACCTTTGGACAAACCTATTTAAAATGGAAAGAAGATCCTGTTTTTATCAAAGTGCTAGAGGAGGAATTTAGCCGTTTGTTGGCGGATCCCACATTGGCCATGGATGCCTATGCGTTTACAGCGGAAGTTGTGGGGGAAGATTTGCATCAGTTGGAGGAAGCCAACATTCAAAGCGAGTCTATCCGACAGCAGATGACAGATTATTATGCTCAAAAAAGCCAAGAGGCGCTGGACAAAGAAGGTGCATTTAGGCAAAGCATTTTCACAGACTTGTCGGAGCTAGCAGCCATTGCGGATGCACCATATTATCTGCCGGAGGAGACAGTCGCTATGGTGACAGATACATTTTGGCAGCAGGTGACGCAATATGTATCCGAGGGGAAGATGATTTTGGCCTCTAATGCACTGCGGGAATTAGTGCGAAGTGGTGCAATTACAGCGGATGAGCCTGGCTTTTTCGATTTGATCGAGTCGTTTTTGGACGCTTGTCCGGCGTATCTTTCTGCGCCGGGCTATGGCGGTTATTATGATGGGCAGTCCACCCATGTTGACAGCCATAGAGAAGCCTTAGGGGCAGAGGGAATGCCGTCCATTGGTGCAGAAACTACCCAGACAGTGGCGCAGTATTATGGAGATTTTTGTGTTGTCACCACAACAGTCCGTTCTCATGTGGACGGATTATTGGATGCTGCTTCCCGTAATCGGTATAATACAAAAGATGTGACAACCGAAGTGATCTGGCGGGATCAAAGTGCGGTCACCGGCTTTGATTCTTCGGCGGTAGCAGATGGGGCTAGGTATGCCGTATGCTATGTAGGGGATGATGGGGAGTTACAAGTGCTGTTTCAGATTGGCCCAGAGAAAATCTACTGGGAAGAAGGCGGTCAGGCTGTCACAATCGCTGGGGATTTTCATGCGATTTTATCTCAATTGGGCTGAAAAACGCTAGAAAACTATTCTTCATTAGAAAGGAAAATGAGAAGCAAAAAAGAAAAGGTGAAACGATACCCGTCCGCTATCCCTTGTGGGTTAGGCAGAGGGGCTCAATAAAAAAGAGAAGCAGAAATTGACTGATCCGCCTTTTTCAATTGGGCAAAGGAGCAGCAGCAAAAGAGCTATCAGTGAAATGAGGCAGTGCGGCGAGATAAAAAAGGTCAAGGCTACAGGTGTGGTCTTGACCTTTTTTTAAAAGAATGCCCCTTTCGTTTGAGTCGAAAGGGGCAATTGGTTTTTCATTTTAGCTAATGCAAAGACAATGGCAGAAAATGATCATATGGATTATATGAAAGGTTCGTTTCTTCTAAGGGAAGGTAACGGAATCTCCTCTGTCCAACTGAAAAAAGAAGTCGGTCTTTGTCTAGGCATTGCGTGTCATGCCAGCTTACAGGGAAGCAATGATGGCATCTTTCAGTTTTTCAATCTGTTCCACCGTGTCGCCTTTTACAGCGGAGCGAATGGTGACAGCTGGCTCCAGCAAGGTGATATTCTTCAGCGCAGACAATTCTTCTTTGATCAATTTTCCAGCTACAGGTGCCCAGGAACCATTTTCCATCAGACCGATGGTACGGTTTTGTACATTCAGGGCTTTCATGTCATGCAGCAGGTTTGCCATGGCAGGATATACGCCATTGTTGTAGGTGGGGGCGGCCAATACAATGTGGCTGGCACGGAAAATTTCGCCAATGAGATAAGATACATCCGTACGGCTGATATCATACATCATAATGTCTTTC
This sequence comes from Candidatus Neoanaerotignum galli, assembly GCA_904381335.1. Taxonomy (GTDB): domain Bacteria; phylum Bacillota; class Clostridia; order Lachnospirales; family Anaerotignaceae; genus Neoanaerotignum; species Neoanaerotignum galli. Next base: position 25,461 of record CAJFIN010000009.1, read on the forward strand.
ACGCCGCCTTCGGCCAACTTTGTGGCCAAAATTTGGGCAGCGTTTTCCGTGTCACCATACATAGAGGCAAAGAAAATGCACACGGCTTTATCTTCGGGTTCATAACGGCTCCACAGGTCATATTTGCCCAGCAGATAGCCCAGATCTTCTCTCCAGATAGGGCCATGCAGTGGGCAGATGATGCGGATATCTAAGCCGCCCAATTTCTTCAGGGCATTTTGCACCTGGGGACCATATTTGCCCACAATATTGCTGTAATACCGGCGGGCATCTGCCAACCAATCCCGGTCAAAGTGCAGTTCGTCAGCAAAAAGATTGCCGTTGATGGCGCCGAAGCTGCCAAAAGCATCAGCAGAGAACAGGATTTTTTCTGTGGATTCATAAGTTACCATGACCTCAGGCCAGTGTACCATGGGGGTAAAAGCAAAATGAAGTTCATGGCTGCCCAAAGAAAGGCAGTCGCCGTCTTTTACCAGGACCACTTTTTCCTGGAGATCTGCATCATAGAACTGCTGAATCAAAGTCAAGGTTTTTTGGTTGCAAACGATTTTTGCGTTGGGATGACGAAGGAGAATCTGGGCGATGTTGGCGCAATGATCCGGCTCCATATGCTGAACCACCAGATAATCCAAAGCACGGCCATGCAGAGCATAGGTAACGTTTTCCAAAAACTGCTCTGTGATGGAAGCATCTGCCGTATCCATCAGCGCGGTTTTTTCATCCTCGATCACATAGGAGTTGTAAGCAACGCCGCGGGGAATGGGAAACAAATTTTCAAACAGGGCCAGGCGGTAATCACTGCCGCCGACCCAAGTGATACTGGGGGTGACTTTTCTGGTGCAATGCATGAAAAAGCTCCTTTCTTTTTATGAAAAATTTATAAAAACTTCATGTAGCAAAGTAAAAAATCAGCTGAAATCCAACTAATAGAGTATAGTATTTTTGCCAGGTTGTCAAGATAAAATCAAGCTTATCGCAGAGGGTTACCAAAGGCTGGCGATGGGGTTCTTTCCGTACCCAGATATCCTTCGCAATGATTGCTGATACACCATGACAAGGGCAGGCCAACCCACTTCAATTATCCCTTAGAAAGAGAGATCTGCATTTCTATGATAGCGCCATCATAGGAAAGATTTTGCAAAAATAAAGGCAACGCCCGATGGGTTTTTGCAGTAATTTAGTACAATGAATTTTCTGCACCACAATGCCGCAGATATTATCGCGGTATGCGTCTATACAGAGGGAGATGAAGAATAGAAGCTGGCAAAGCGGCAGAGAAAACACCTGACAGCCAAGGAGAAGAGGAGGTCAACGCCTTTGTTACTACCAGAAACTGTGATGGAAGAATCATCATGGCCATGGCAACCAAGATGCTTTGGCAATGGATTTATGAGCGCGTTTGCGAATCACAGCTGAAATGGGGTTGCCATGAGAAATCCATCGTTTTCTGATGATTTGGCATACCTGCATCGGCTGATTTTCTTGCTGGCAGAGGCTGCAAATAAATGGGAAAACATGCCGGAAAGGACCTCTGAAAACAAGAAGAAGCAATTGAAACCCAGGAAACATGATAAGAAAGCCGGAGCAAAAGCTCCGGCTTTCGAGGGCATGGCCGTGGACTATCTGTCAGGGTCATGCCAAGTTTCTATACCGTTTATTCGGGTATAGCCGTGGGTATTTGTGGCTTCCATAAGGAAATAGTATGCCCAGTGGGTTTGGGTTAAATCGGTAAACCCACGCAGCTGTTCGATATTGCGGTGGATTGCCTCAATATCTGGGGCACGGTTTAGCATACCATTTACGATAGTGGCAACCTCAGCACGGGTAATGATGCGTTCCGGACGGAAGGTGCCATCAGGATAGCCAGTGACCCAACCATAATGTACTGCGCCGGCAACGGTAGAATAGAACCAGTCGCCTTCATGAACGTCAGAAAAGATCGTTTCTTCTACACCAGCGGGCAGATCAGCAAAGCGTAAAGCCATAGATGTAAATTCAGCCCGAGTGATATAACGGTCTGGCTGGAAAGTGCCATCACCCATACCAGAGACTATGCCAAGTCCGGAAAGGGTATTGACGGCTGTTTCATACCAACTGCCAGGCTCTACATCTGTGAAAGATGGGATAGCAGGCGCATTTTTGTTTATCAGCAGCCCGTAAAACATTTGCGCCGCTTCTGCCCGGGTCATAGGTGCATCCGGACGGAAGGTGCCATCGGGATAGCCAAACAAATACGCATAATGGTTTACTGTATCCAATTGGTCTTCAACTCCTGTGCTTTGCACCGGCATATTCGGGCCAACGGGAATGGCAGGTTCTGCTTGGGAGAAGTGTACTTCGATACGATGATTCTCATGAACGTTTTCAAAGGTATAGCTATTAGATGTAACAGCTACAGTTTCGCCATCCACGAGAACTTCCAGCACCTGCGCACCTTCATTGGGGATGAACTGAATGGTCACATCATTTCCAAAAGAAATGGTGATCTGACCTTCAGGTTCCACAGAGCCATTCCCGGTGGCAGTGGCATTGATTAGATAAGAGGTGGTTCCGCCGCCACCGCCGCCACCACCACCGCCAGTATTGCTGCCCAGCGCCGTTACGGTGGAAGAAGCTACAGCAGACTCATAGTAGTCATTGCCTGCATACGTTAAGGTGAATTGATACGTAGCTTTTTCTGATGGAGCAGAGAAAACAGCCGTCCAGGTGCCATCGGAATGTTCCGTTAGAGGCAATGCTGTTTGCACTTCGCCATCTTTCGTATAAGGCAATTCGGTAAAGGAAGTGCCGGCAGGAAGATTGGAAGCGGTCACCGTCAGCGTAACGGTTTGGCTGCCATAAAAAGAGGTGGGGTTGGCCTGTATTGTCAATGTAGGCTGTGCCTTATGAATGGTGACTGTTTTCTGATCCTTCATATTGGGGTCATATCCGCCTGCGCCAGTTGCTGTGATGGTGTAATTACCAGGTTGATCCAAAAACGCAATGGCATCTGCTTCTGTTTGGAAAGACTGTTCCGGTTGATCGTCTCTGACAATGGTTAAGGTATAGTCTCTCCCTATGGTGAGTGGTTGACCATCATAGGCAACAGAAATGCTTTCGGCGTTAGTATGACCATCGTAGGTCCATTCTGTCCTTTCCACTGTCAGAACCAAATCCCGGCTGGTTTCTCCAGCTAGGATATGGAACTGGGCAAGGATTTCTCCTTCATAGTTGCCCTGGCCGGTGATTTTGGCCTGTGCACGATCCGTGGGATAGATATTATTGTCGTAGGAGACAGTATAGTTTGTGGAAGAAAGTACGGTGCCGGTCAGATGATCCCGTACGGTTACCACTGGCGTAATGGGTGAGCCGGAATAATTCTGATCTGCAATGGCATCCACTGTAAAACGAGCGGTTCCATCCGGTAAGGTTTCTTCCAGGCTAGCTGCTTGGATGTCAAAGGGAACCTGACGAAATCCGGTAAAGTTTTTACTATCTGTAGTGGCTGTTAACATCAGAAGCCCTTTTCCCACAGCAGTATGATTGGCGTAGGAGGCAGTGTAATCCGATTCTAGTAACAGGTTGCTGCCAGTGGATGGCGCCAAATATGCTGCGGTAAAATCTGGTGTTGCCCCTGATGGGTCATAGGAAACAGGACTATCTACTTCCACGCTAACGCCAGGGTCGCTCAGATTGCGCTGCTGAATTAAAATAACGAAGGTGCCCTGACCTTCATAATTGTTTGCAGCCAGCAAAGTGGAGATTTCTGGGATGGAGATACCATCGAAGGTTTCCTCTGTTTTATCCGCGGTGTCATCTACGGAAGGAGCCGTTACTTCAACGCCATCAGATGGCAAGGTATCAGGTTGCTCAGCGGGTACGGTGCTTTCTGTGTCAGAGCCGGTATCGCGATCCCCTGTCTGTGGAGTATCTGCCCCATTGTCCATTGGCGCATCGCCTTCCGTTTCAGATGGAGATGTCTCCGTTTCAGGATTTTGAGAACTATCCGAATCCTGATCTGCTGGAAGGGTTGTTTCACTATCCGCTTCGGGCGGTATTGCAGGTATTTCCTCCGGAAGAGCAGAGGGGTCTGTTGGAACAACAGGCAGGATATCTCCCTGATCAGGCAGGGTAGGCGCTATGGGGCCGGTCAAAATCGTATTGCTGTTATTTCCGGTGGCCCGAGCCGTAATGATATACATACCTGCATCGTTTAATACCTCGGGAGCGTAGGTGTCGCTTTCCGATGGACGTTGCGGATCTAAGAATGAGTAATACTCATAAGTAAGCTCATAGGCGCCTTCAGGAATGGGTTCTCCATCTGAAGTTACCCGAATCTGGAACGCCTCATCCTCTATGGCGTCTCCGTAAGTCAGTACATAATAGCCAACAGCGCCATTGCCCAGCTCCAGTGCCCAATGATTGTTGTTTTGGGGCAGTACGGCGTAAGACAAAGTCGCGGTGGCGCCATCATAATTGCCACGGCCAGTGATGGTGATCTGATACGTTCCTGCATCTGTGAACGAAATGGAATCTCCGCTGATAGAAGCAGTTCCGCCAGATACTGTGATCTCATAATCCTCTCCAGCAGTCAGCGGGGTAGTTTGGTTGCCAAAGCGCACAGTTACCTGGGCTGTGGTGTCTTCCCCGTAGGTGCCATAGGAGGGGGTAATCGAGGCGGAAAAGAAGTCAGAAGGATGAATGGTAAAGGAAACGGTCCTTGAACCAGTATAATCGCTGCCATCAACTGCAGTGATAGTGATCTGTGCTGTGCCGGCAGCAATATGATCTGTATAGGAAAGGGTATAATCAGCCGTTTCCTGCAGGGCCATACCTTTATATTCCAATGCCACAGCCGGAGTGATCTCATTGCCTGTATAGGAATATCCATCTGGATCGATTCCGGATATGGTGATATCCGGATCTGACAAAGCTTTTGGCTCAATCGTTACAGAGACAGAATCTTCTGTGGTCTGGTAACCTGGAGCCGAGATCTGGAAGAATACTTCCGTTGTTCCTACATGGGTAAAATCACCAATGGGGGTCTGACTGGGGTAACTTCCTTCTTCACTGCCATACAAGATGGTAGCGCCTGTGGCAGGCTCTGCTACTGTAATTTCAGGCAGATGGTCCTGGCCATCGAAGACAGCAGTGATATTCCCGGTTTGGCAGGAAATGATAGACGCATCTGTTACTTCCAGAGTGAAAGAGAGGGTAGAAGCGGTATAATTTTTATCTCCTGCCAAAAGGGCGTAGATGACGGTGTTGCCCAAGGCATGAGGTGTGACTACGCCTTCCTCGTCTACCGTGGCGATACTTTGGTTGCTGCTAATCCAAGTGATTTGTCCAGTATAATTATTTTCCGGGGCAAAGGGATTTTCGGTTTTGATAGTATATCTTCCCTGTCCATTTTGGAAGGAAAGGTAGTCGGTATCATGAGTAAAACCAGTAAGTTCACCTTTGCCAATGGAAACGGTCACCTGGCCGGTGGAAGCCGTATAATTCGGGGCAGAAGCTTGGTAATAAACCGTATATTCGCCTACTTCTCCCGCACTGGGGATCTCCTGGGACCAAGTACGGTTTTCTGCCGTAGGAGGATCTATCGTATACTGCACGGAAGCATTTTCTGGAACGGTTGTGACGCCGTCCAGTAAGGGGAACGCTTTGCCTTCCCCGGTTTGGCTATCGTAGCGATAGGTTAAATCTGGCAGAATGGGGGTAACAATCACGCTGCCGCCATCGGATACGTTTAGATAGAAGTACGAAGAAGGCTCAGAGTCTACCGTGTAATTTGTTCCACCATCTGTGACATGGATGGAGATTCGGGTATTCCCTGTGCTTTCAATCGATAGAGAAGCGTCTTTTGTTGTTTTATCCGGCGTTCCAATGGTAACGATACCCTCAGGATCTGCTTCATAACTTACTTCTAATGCAGCAATATCCGCAGGCTTTAGTTCTTGCTGTCTGTCATTTCCATCACCAATGTTATAAAACGTTACCATATTGGTATACGTTTTGGTTTGGAAATTGAGGTTGACATTGCCTTGGTCATGTTCGGTGAAAGCCACGGTGAGATGGGCTTTTTCAATGGTGTAGGTGGCATAGGCATCAGAAGCACTGGTTTCATCGGTGCTGCTTCCTTGCCAACCCCCATTTTCGCCCTGGAATTGATAGTCATAGTTATTTAGGAACGTTTCATTGGTGGCTTCACCACAAATGGCATAGGTCCCTGCGTTGGCATCTGCAGAAGCAGAGATAGACAATGTCAGGCCAATGGTATCATCATTTACCAAGGCTGCTTTGCCGGCATCACCTGTGTAGAAGATCGTGTAGTGACTGCCTGATTGTGGGGCAGCGATACCAGAGCTGATCTGCCGTCCATAATAGCTGGACTGATCGTTCAGCTGAATGGTCACGGGACGTTTTTCCACCGTATAAGTGCCGGTTTTGCTGAAAGTTACCGCATAGTTGCCATAAATGTGGGCGCCTTCTTCAGTGGTAGTCAAGCCCTTTGTATCTGCGGTAATAGAATATCCTGCTTCACGGACAGGGCTTTCGCTTGTGGCATCGGTGGTTAAGGTAGCGCGGATTGCCGTTTGCAGTGTCCCTTCCTCTCCGGAAATGACGCCAGCGTCCGTTTCTTCTTTTCCCAATGTAATTGTCACCTGATCGAAGGCAGGGGTTTCTCCATAGATGCCTGAGGTATCGCCAATGGTAACCTCAACGGGGCGGGCGGCAATGGTAAAGGCGTTTTCACCATCGGTAAACGTAACGTTATAATTGGCGTTTTGAGCCTTGCCGGTAATGGTATAACTACCCCTATCGGTTACGCCGTCAGCCTGTCCGTCAATGGCAAGGACAATGCCTAAATCATCACCAGATTGAATCAACGCTTCCCCGCTGGTGATCTGCCAATAGGGCTCATGCTCTGCCATGGTGCCAGAGGAGGGCAAATGGGGTTTGCCATCATAGATCACTTGCTGGGGCTGGATTGCAATGACAATAGATTGACTGTTTCTTGTGATTACGCCATCGGTTACCTTTTCCTGGATGTTCCAAGGAGAAGTTTCTGCTGTAACAGTTCCTGTGCCGCCATAGGTATAGTTTCTTGGCTGTTCATCATCGCCAAAGGTGATGGTGTAGGTGGTGGTAATGGTTTTATTTTCTCCCACCGCCGCAGTATCATAGGCAGCAGTGGCGCTAATTTCTAAATCAGCGCTCTCTTGCGCCGGATTTAGGGTAAGAACAGGATTTGTCACGGTTGCATCCGTTGTACCATCGTAAACTTTTGTTTTTTCCAGTGTGCTGGAAACCGTCAGTGTTGCTGGCGTGATGGAGACAATAACTTCCCCCGTCATAGTGGCAAAGTTTTGGAATTGGATCTGATATCCATATGTGCCAGAATCGGCCACATCTTTTACCTCTGGTATGGAAGTGAGAGAATACATGGCTTCATTCTGTGCAGTATAAGAAACTGTCATGTCGCCATGGGTTTGCTCATCATAGGCGATCCAATTTTCTCCATTTTGCACCTCAATGCTTAGCGTGAAAGCATCGGTGGTAGTACCATCATATTGCCGCTTAGCTGGGGTAGCGGTAACGCGAATGCGGCCTTCTGCTTGCGTGATGACCAGATCATATTCTGCCAAGGCATTGGAGTAGTTTCCAGCTGCGGCTATCGTAGCAACAACGGTATAGCGTCCTACAGCTGAAGGAGCAGCAGGCAAAGGATTTGTCTGTTCCGTATCTTCTGCCGCATAGAACTGATATTGGATGCTGCTTGGATGAGATTCTCCCTCAACAAGGTTATGGATGGTGGCAGTATAGTAGGCCGAATCCACGGCATTTCCGGTAAAGGAGGCGGTGCGGTTAGCTGGTGGATCCAGCGTTACGGTTCTTGCCGAGATAGTCACGGTGGCATCAGCCACTGCATCAATCTTGTAATTGGCTGCTTCGCTTCCGGTCAGGGAGAGACTGCTGCTTTGAATGGTTACGGCAATGTCTTCGCCAATAGCTGTTTGTGCCGCAGTACCGGTGAGGCCGGAACTAGAAAGCTGAACCGACCCTTGATCTGCCACCAATACACCATCTAACGTAACGTTTGCAGCAGATAATTCGACTATGTCGGTGCCATCATATAGCCGATCAACCGCTGTGATTCCAGTTACGGTAATAGGCCTTTGGGTGATCTCACCTCGATAAGAAGAAGCATCTTCAACGAGCCGATTCTCTGGAATGGGCGCATTGTTGAAGGTGTAGTTGCTTGGCAAAATGGATTCGCCAAAGGTTAATTGATAGGTCACGGAAATGGCTTTTCCAGTGCCCGCGTTTTTGTCAGCATAACCAGCAGAATAGACAGCAGCCGAGATGGTTTCTCCTGTATCAACCGAGACCATGGGTGAAGCGCCTTCCATAAGCGTCACTGCTGTAGTGCCATCATAGGGTTTCGTCAGCGTCAGCGCCTGTCCAGCATCAATTTTGATTGACGCTGGTGTGATAGTCACCGTAAAAGTGCCTATGGCTGTTTCATAGTTATCTGCTTCTACACGGTAGAAATAGCGCCCAGAATCGGTTACGTTTTGCACAGAGGCAATGGTTTGGCTTGTTGACCAGATCTCATCATCTGCACTGGGAGCAGATGTGCTGGACGAATCCGCCTTAATGATGGTAACCGTAGGAGATGTGATTGGGGCAGCAGAGACGGCGTCTTTTACCTCCAGCGTTAAGGAGTGTGCTTTGCCATCATAAACCCAGCCATATGTTATTTCTTCCGGAATGGCTACGGTCATACCGGCTGCGGTTACTTCAACTGTGGCAATTGCATGTGCATCGACATAGTTTGGATCACCTGTTAAATCCACCCGAAGATAGTAAACGCCGACATCTTTTAGTTCCTCCACTACGCCATCGGTACTGCCGGTAGTTGCCTCTTCTTTACTACGATATAATTTGTAGGAAAGGGAAGCAGTATCCACAGCTGGCAATCCGTTTTGACCGGCAGCGGTAAAGGAAGCATTTTCCTTATAGACCAGTGTTTGGCCGGTATAAGGGATTTCTTGTGCTGCCAGGGTAAGTCCGGCATCACCTTTTACAACCTCGATTTGATAGCTGGTGCTGTCAGTGGCCGTATTGGATGTTTCAGCAGCCGTTACGGTGATAGTGGCAGTGCCGGCCCGGTTTACCTGAATGGTGGCAACACCATTCGTTTGCGAAGTGATGGAAACAGGAACGTTTGCTGCGGGGTCGCTGATCGTATGCGTCAGCTCAGGATCACCCAATGTCGCTTTGGCTGTTACAGTGAAAGAAGTAGTTTCCCCTAAAATAACGGTGATGGGCGACTGGTCGGTCACTTCGCCTTCCTGTACATTGGTGGTGAGGGTGATTTTCTGGTCTCCGGCAGTGATGTTTAATGTACATACCACAGGGGCAGCCGTGTAGTTGGAATTTTGGATGGTTACCGTCACCTCATAAGTGCCTACATTTGTGAATGTGGGTGGTGTAGAGGAGGTTTTGGTAGACGATTCACCTTCATCATCCGTTTCTGTCCAGCTGTAAAGTAAGTGAAGGGTGGCTTCACTTTCGCCCGGTGCATAGCCAGCATCGATTGAGGGCTCTGGCACAGAAATAGCCTGGCCGGTATAGGATTTTTCTTCATTCTGCCCTGTCATGGTTACTTCAATGGGGGAGATGGTAAATTCTCTTCTGGAATTCCCTCGGATATTATATCCCGCTTGATCCGCTTCAGATTCAAATGTCCACGTAACACCAAACTGATAGCTGCCTGCATCTGCCGGGGCAGAAATTGAACCGCCATTTGAATTGTAGTACGAAATGGTGTAGTCTAATTTATCTTGATACGCTTCTGGAATGGTTACGGTGATATTCTTCCCTCCAACCGTATCATCGTAAGCCGTCCCGTCATAGGTGACGGGTGTATTCCATTGGACCCAACTGCTCACATCCAGCGTGGCTTGTGTGATTTGATAGGTCCCAACGGTATAAGAAGGTTCAGTTTCATGCTGCGCCCATTGAAAATTCTTTTGCTGATCCTCATAGATAGAGGCCGTTATTGTATAGGTGCCAACATTGGTGGCTTCAAAATTGGTGACTTCGTAAATAGGCTCATTGGTTTTCTTAAAAGTACCAATTAAAGTGCCATTTGCATCCTCTGGCAAGAGGAAGTTCTCATCCAGATTCCAGGAGAAAAGATCATGTACACTGGTTGGATGGGTTACGGCGTCAACAATTGGCTCCCCAGTATATGAAAACTCAGTTTTGCCACCCCAAATAGGAGGGAGAATGGAGCGCTTTGCTATGGACCAGTCAATGGTGATAGAGCCGGTATCACTGGAATCGTATCTGGCTGGCCAACGGTAATTGCGCTTATCGGTAATGGCAGCAGTCGCTTGATAATTCCCTGCGTCTGTCGCCGTATGACCCGTTAGGGTGTAGTTTTCGCCATCTGGAAGCGGCACACCGGTTTGTTCTTCGCCGGTATACTGCAGGCCAGTGACTGCCGTTGGCGGCGTTAGCTCTGCCTTTGCGATGGTAACAGTGATAGGACTCAGCGTTTTTTTCGGAGGATCCCGGCGCTCATTCTGAACAACGATGGTCACCTGATAGGTGCCCGCCTTTGTAATGGGAACGCAGGTAAATGAAGTATTCGTGGTGCTCTCTGCTACGGTACCGCTGCCGGTATCCGAAGGGTCTTCTGTGTTTACCCAGGTATAGGATACCGTGGAGCCAACTGGCACCTGGCTTAGCTCGATGGTGTTTTGTTCCTGGCCTCTATAAGTCAGTCCGTTCAGCGCCCTGGCGGTTACATTGTTTAACGATGGGGTAACAATCTCATACGCATGGGTAATGGTAACGGTTCCCTTCTTGTTATCCACGGTGTAGGTGTAACCGGCATCAGAAGAAGAGGGCACGCTGGCTTCATACAACGTGGGTTGAAAGGCGTATTCCGCTTTCACCTGGTAGTCCTTACCAATGTTCGCTTCCTCATTGAGAGGAGGAGTATCCACCCATTGACCATCCACGTAATAAGTAATGGTTGGCTCGCTATTTACACGGCCGAGAATTGCTTCCGGTGTATAAACCGTGGTTGAAACTAACGATGGGTTTTCTCCAGATGCCTCGTCCGCTGCTGGGATGGAAGTGTTAGAGAAGGTGACCTGGGAAAAATCAAGCGTAATCTTGCTGGTAACCACAGAGATTTGCAGATCTACTGATACTCCAGCGATGCCGGTTAGACCCGTATAGTTGACAGAACTTGGGGTTACCACAATATCTAGAGTACAATTCCCGGTCAGTTTCTGACCCTTATCAACAGTGTTGGCCCACTGGATGTCCAGGCCAGCAATGGTAGGCAGGGTTAGATCGCCAATGGTATCTTCGGTATCTGCCTGCAAAGGATCGGCCTTTACCGTAATTTTATAAGGGTTTGCTGCCGTATCTGTTGTATCGTCATGCCGTTCGTTTTGGCATACATAAGATAAGGTAACGCCATCGCCAGCAGAAATGTTTGTATTTGTTGGGGTCTGCAGCTCATAGTTATGACCCTGGTGAATGAACCTATCTTCCGTATAAGAAGGGTCATTTGGAAAATCTCTTGAGCCCCAATAAACGTTTCTGGTATGCGGCGTTTCATGGTTATGCTCACTCTCGTAATTACAGTCTCCCTCCTCCAAATTTAAAGAACAGGTTTGAATGAGATAACCATCCTGCGTACAGGTGGCCTCTACCTCACCTGTTGTTTCATATTGATGATCTAACTGCGGGAAAGTTCGGATCATTTCCGCTGTCGTTTTGTTATAAGTAAAGTCATAAACAGAACGGCCTTCATGCATACAGGTGGCAGGATAAGACTTTTCTGGCTTATAGACTAACGGAAAGATATCCCCAAGATAACAGTTGATGCCGCTTTGCAATAGATTCTCTGGAAAGTCTGGCTGCACGATAAACTCTGCACCCGTGGGTACATCCTCATAATCCACGACCCCATCTTCATCCAGGTCGATGTCCCGGGTGGTGGAGTAGGCGTTATGCGTGCTGGTACCGAAAGCACCATTACCGATGGTTGTTAGGGTAGTGGTGTTGATGGTCACGGTATGCAGGCCCATGTAGCCGGAAAAAGCGTTTTGGCCAATGGACGATACCCCAGA
>CAJFIN010000010.1 GCA_904381335.1 Candidatus Neoanaerotignum galli
TTTGGATGACCATAGCCATAGTAACAACGGTTTTGATACACTTCTCCATCAAAGAAATACTGCGGACGGGTCAAAGTAAAGTCCGCTTCGCTGGCGGCTGTCAGTCTGCCATGATTTACAGCAGTAGCCGCAATGGAACGCGCATCCATCAGTGCCACAGAGGCAATCTGCCCGTTGGTGATCTTGCTGCCCTCTCGGTTCGGGAAGTTACGAGTGGAATGACGGATGGACAGGCTATTATTGGCCGGCACATCTCCCGCGCCAAAGCAAGGGCCGCAGAACGCAGAGCGAACCGTTGCACCAGCCACCATCAGATCTGCAATGGCTCCATTTTTCACCAGCTCCAGGAATACGGGCTGGCTGGAAGGATAAACACTCAAAGCAAACGCGCCAGAACCGATATCATGATTCTTTAAAATATCCCGAGCATCACAGATATTTTCAAATGTACCGCCGGCACAACCAGCGATCACTCCTTGTTCTACCATCAAATGGCCATTCACCACTTTATCTTTCAGCCGGAAAGGCACCTGATCGTTATCCAGCTGCTTGGCGCCCTTCTTTTCCACCTCATCCAAAATATCCATCAAATTGGCATTCAGTTCTTCAATGGTATATACATTGCTTGGGTGAAACGGCATAGCGATCATGGGCTGAATGGAAGACAAATCCACATATACCATGCCATCGTAATATGCCACCACACCAGGCGCCTGCTGGGCATACTCTTCCGGACGGCCATGGATAGCATACCACTGCTGCACCTTGTCATCGGTGGCCCACACCGAGGAGAGGCAAGTGGTTTCTGTGGTCATGACATCAATCCCATTGCGGTAATCCACCGTAAGGTTTGAAATGCCATCACCCACAAATTCCATCACTTTATTTTTTACATAGCCATTTTCAAACACAGCGCCAATAATAGCCAGCGCCACATCCTGAGGTCCTACATAAGGTGCCGGTTTGCCCGTCAGGTACACGGCAATCACCTCAGGCCGATCAATGTCATACGTCTTATGAAGCAGCTGTTTTACTAACTCTGGGCCACCTTCGCCAATGGCCATGGTGCCCAAAGCGCCATAGCGGGTATGGCTATCGCTGCCCAGGATCATTTTTCCAACGCCGCTCATCATTTCCCGCATATACTGATGGATGACGGCTTGATGGGCTGGCACATAAATGCCGCCGTATTTTTGTGCACAGCTAAGGCCAAAAAGATGATCGTCCTCATTGATCGTGCCGCCCACAGCACATAGAGAGTTGTGGCAGTTAGTAAGTACATAAGGCAAAGGGAATTCCGTCAGGCCGCTGGCCCGAGCCGTTTGCACAATTCCCACATAGGTGATATCATGACTGGCCATGGCATCAAATTTAATTTTCAATTTTTCCGGATCTCCGGACGTATTATGGGCCTGCAAAATCCGATAGGCCATAGTCTGCTTTGCGCAGGATGCTGCATCAGCTTCCACGCCAGCCGCCTGCCGGATCTGCGCAGAGGCCTCTGGGCCTTCCGGCACAATTTGGGCGCCATTAACAAGATAGACGCCGCCGGGATATAACTGGATCATAATGGCAAAACCTCCTAAGAATGGTCTAACCCTGGCAAAACAGCCGCTGACAGGGTCTCTTTGTGTCATTATACACGTTTTTTCGCCTCTTGGCTAGAATATAAACTGGATTCCCATCAGATTTTTGTAGTTAAATACATCACCAAAGGCATGGTAATCAGACTAAGAATGGTGCAGAGCATGGTGCCAGCAGTGGCATAGGTGTCGTTTCCATGGCCCTCCCTTGCCAAAATGGGCACGGCCATTCCCGTAGGCGTAGAAAGCAGGAACACAAAAATGGATAATGCTCCCCCTTTAATCACCCCCGTCTTGCCAAAAAGCACATAGCCGAGCAGGGGCAGTAAAATCAGTTTAAACCCACAGGATACCAATAGTTTCCAGCTGGAAAACATCCGCTTGAGCCCCTTCCGCCCCAAATCCAACCCAATATAAAGGGCGGCCAGATATTTGGCGCAACTGCCCACGCCGCCAATGGTATCCCAAAATACCAAACCGTTCACCGGCAGATCCAGCAGTAAAATAATCACGCCAATAACAATCGACAGTGTCAGCGGCGTAAGCAAACGGCGAAAACTGATCTTCTTCGGCCCATCCGTACAATCGGCAATGAGTGGGCCAAACACCCAATACATAGTAGATTCCGCCATTAGATAAGCGCCGCCATAAATGCCTGCCAGCTGGGGAAACATAACACTGACAATGGGCACACCCAAAAAACCACTGTTGCCAAAGCTGGCCACCAGCACATTTACCCGGCGCATCGGCCCGTCAAACCCCAAAAAGCGGGACAGAAGATAGGCGCCGCCCACACCAATGGCACACATCACCGCCGCAAAACAGAAAAATGGCAGTAACTGAAATAATCCCTGCCGGCCGCCGCTGCCGCCGATGAGATTAAGTAGCATACAGGGCAGCACAATGCCCGTCAAAAGGGACGCCAAATGATCGATGGTAGCTTCTTTTATCAGACGCACCCGTTGGGCAAAAAAGCCCAATACCAGCAGCGTTGCCAACATCTCCACCTGCGTAATAAGGGTTTGGATCTCTGGAGTCATAGGTAGGTTCCTTTCTTACTTTATTTATATCATGACAAAAGCGTGCCAACGGCAAAGAGAAAACTAAAATTTTTGTCTATTTTTTATAGATTTTTTTAGTTTTCATCTCTTTCCTCCGCCCGCTCCTGCCCAAGACATTGGGCAAAAAACTTCTATCGATTTAGAACACTTTTTATATAAAGTTTTCTAATCTTTGAATTTCTATATTTTTGCTTTCCGCTTTTGGCCTGAAGAAAGCCCCCGTCTCCCAAATCAGGGAGCAGGGGCAAGGATTTTGCTTCTTGCCGGCCCAAATCACTGTCCGTTTGGTGCAAAAATCCCATGGCAAATTTTATCTTTGCTTACAGTTGACTTTGGATCACTTCCAAGGCTTTTTCCAGCGCTGCTGTCACCTTTGCCGGTTCTTTGCCGCCCGCCTGGGCCATGCCGGGCCGGCCGCCGCCACCGCCGCCGCAAACGGCTGCTGCCGCTTTAATGATATTACCGGCATGAGCGCCTTTCTTCACCGCCTCCTCGGTGGCCATGGCCACCAAGTTGACCTTACCTCCTTGGATGCTGGCCAGCACAATCACGGATACAGGCAACTGATTTTTCAGCTCATCCCCTAAGGTTTTCAGCGCATTGGCGTCACCTTCTGTCTGGGCACAAATCACATCCACCCCATTAATCTGCTGTTTGCCAGCCAGAATATCCCCGGCGGCAGCACCAGCCAGTTTTGCTTTGAGCTGTTCCAGTTCTTTTGCCTGTTCTTTTTGCTCTGCCAATACATGCTCCAGCTTCTGGATCAATGTATCTGGATTGGCTTTCAGTAGACGGCAAGCCTCTTTCAGCTCTTCTTCCTGCCGTTCATAATAGGCCACGGCCCCAAAGCCCGTCAAAGCTTCAATACGGCGCACCCCAGCAGCAACGCCGCCTTCGGAAATGATCTTAAAGGAACCAATCTGCGCCGTATTTTTCAGATGCGTACCGCCGCACAGTTCAATGGAGTAGCCGCCCATGTCCACTACCCGCACCGTCTGGCCGTATTTTTCGCCAAAAAGTGCTGTTGCCCCCATCTTCCGGGCAGCATCCAGGCTCATTTCAGAAACCGTCACAGGAATGGATTCATAAATTTTTTCATTGACAATCTGTTCTACTTTTTTCAGCTCGTCCGGCGTCATGGCCGTAAAGTGAGTAAAGTCGAACCGAAGCCGCCCGGCGGAAACGTAAGAACCCGCCTGCTGCACATGGGTACCCAAAACGTCCCGCAGCGCTTGCTGCAGCAAATGCGTTGCCGAATGGTTTCTAGCAATAGACAAACGGTTTTTCACATCATAGCTGGCAGTAGCCCGTTCGCCTACAGAAATCATCCCATCTACCACTTGCCCAATGTGAGCCGTTTTACCGCCCACCACATGGATGCAGTCCGTCACTTCCACTGTGCCCATATCGGTCTTAATGATACCGATATCGCCAACTTGTCCGCCCATTTCCGCATAAAAGGGGCTCTTATCCAAAAATACTGCCACATCTTGACCAGGGCCGGCCTGGGTGGCCACTGCATTATCCGCCACCAAAGCGATTACCTTGGCGTCATCAATACTGGACTGCTCGTAACCCACAAACGTTGTGGTCAGGGACGCATCGATCTGATTGTAGACTGTTTCTGCCGCGCCCATATAGTTACTTTCTGCTCTTGCAGCCCGGGCCCGTTCTTTTTGAATCTGCATTTCTTCCTGGAAGGCTTCTTCATCCAGACTCATCCCCTCTTCTTCCAAAATCTCTTTGGTCAAATCAATGGGGAATCCATAGGTATCATACAGCCGGAAGCTTTCTTTGCCGTTTAAGATGGTGCGGCCCTGGGCCTTCATTTCGGCCATATCTGCTTTGAGCAATTCCATTCCTTTATCAATGGTCTTATAGAAGCTGTTTTCTTCCACGGAGATCACTTTTTTAATATAATCCCGCTTTTCCACCAATTCTGGATATGCCTCTCCAGAGCAAGCAATCACGGTGTCGCATAGGCCAGCCAAAAACTCATTTTCAATGCCCAATAGTTTTCCATGGCGGGCTGCCCGGCGCAGCAGACGGCGCAGCACATAGCCTCTGCCTTCATTGGAAGGCAAAACGCCATCCGCTGTCATAAAGGTCACAGAACGAATGTGGTCCGTAATGACCCGGACGCTTACATCGATCTTATGTTCCTTCATATATTCTACGTTGGCCACACGGCATACTTCATCCCGCAGTGCTTTGATGGTATCCACATCGAAAATGGAATCTACGCCCTGCATAATGGTGGCCAACCGCTCCAGGCCCATGCCAGTATCAATGTTTTTAAATTCCAGATCGGTATAAGTACCATCAGGCTGGGCATTAAACTGGGTAAACACCAAATTCCAAAATTCCATATACCGGTCGCAGTCGCAACCCACCGTGCAAGTGGGTTTGCCGCAGCCGTATTCCTCGCCCCGGTCATAATAAATCTCAGAGCAGGGGCCGCAGGGGCCGGTGCCATGTTCCCAGAAATTATCTTCCTTTCCCATATAAAAGATCCTGTCTTTGGGCACGCCCACCTTTTCATGCCAAATCTGGGCAGCCTCTTCATCGTCTTTATACACGGTCACATAGAGCTTATCTTCTGGAATCTCCAATACTTTCGTCACAAATTCCCAGCTCCAAGGAATAATTTCATTTTTAAAATAGTCGCCAAAGGAAAAGTCCCCCAACATTTCAAAAAATGTACCATGACGGGCTGTTTTCCCCACATTTTCAATATCGCCGGTACGAATACATTTTTGGCAGGTCGTCACCCGGCGTCTGGGCGGGATCTCCTGACCGGTAAAGTATGGCTTTAAGGGAGCCATACCAGAGTTGATGAGCAAAAGCGAGTTGTCGTTATGAGGGATCACAGAGGCGCTTGGCAGGCGCAGATGGTCTTTGCTTTCAAAAAAAGAAAGGAAAGCCTCCCTCAATTCATTGACACCCATTGGTTTCATAGCAATTCGTTCCTCCTTTATGTTGATTGCCGGTGGCATAAAAAAACCTGCAAACTCACCGCAGTCAAAAAATGCGATTGTTTGCAGGGACGAGGTTCGTCTCGCGGTACCACCCTGGTTGCGTTTTGCTCTGCCAAAAGCAAACAAAACGCCGCTTCATTTTGCCCGGTAACGGGGGCTGGCCGGTTCTTGTTCAGAAACAGGCGTTTGCAGTTTAGATGCAAGAGAAAGCTGGCTTGGCGGGCAACAGTCTTAGGACCTTTCAGCCTGGGGTCCTTCTCTGAAAAGACGGATGTGCTGCCGCATTAGACTTCCTATCGCCGGATTCAATATAGCATTATGTACGATTATATTGGACTTTTTCTTCCTTGTCAATAGGCATCCATGGAAAACCTGCTGGCAAACTTCCAGCCATCAGATATCGTAGTCTCCATTTTCCTCCTCCAAAAACGCTCCTGTTTGCCTGAGGCAATCCGTGCCATTACTGCGGCGATATTGGGTAGGCAAACAACCAGTATATGCCTGAAACGCCCGGCTAAATTTCCCCTGGCTCTCATATCCCACCTGACGGGCCACTGCGGCAATGCTGTCCTCACTTTGGCGCAGCAGGTGCATAGCCTGCTGCATCCGGTATGCTTTCATATATGAAGCAATGGGCATGCCATAAACTGCCTTAAAAGCCTCCTTTAATGTAGAGGTATTCATCAGATATTTTTTGGCCAAGGTCTCAATGGTGATCCGCTGGTCTAAATGGGCCACCAGTTCCTCCCGCACTTCTTTCATCAGTGCTGCCTGCCGCAAAGCATAGCGAGAAGCGCCTGCCACAGGTTTCATCCGGCTTAAAAAAAGCAGCACTTCCTGCGCCTTTAAGCGCAGGTACGCCGGCAAATACTGCTGGGGCAAATCATAAAGCACATGAAATATGCCATCGATAACTGCGCTTTGTGGATACACGCCCGGCGCTCTACATTGGGCCGCCACACCTTCTATCGTCACCCCTGCCTCTTTCAGCAGACTGGGCCAATGGGTTTCTAGTTTCTCCCAGTCAAAGCGCAAGGCAATCCCCTCATAGCAGCCCAGGGGCAGCACCATTCGACTGCCGGCACAGCAGCGCAGGGTATGGCAGCACAGATCTCCCCGGCCAAAATAAATGGCTTCCCCTTGGCCCATGGCCCAGCCGATGCGCCCTTGGCGGCAGTGGTCCACTTCCAGCACCCGGGCAGCAGGGTCATGGCGGCAAGGCACTTCCTCCGCCAAGTACAACTCCAGCGCTGCTTCCACGCCTTCAGCCACTTTGTATACCGTTACCCGGCCTCGGCCTGATGGCAGCCTTTCCTGCTGCGGCTCTTCCCCTGGCTGCAGTGTTACCAGCGTTTTCGCTGGCACCTCTGCCAAAGCCTGCGCCACCGTCTGCCGGAATACTTCTTTCATGATTGCCCTCCTATCCTTGCTTTTGCCGCTATTGTATCATATCCGATCACAGAAAAAAACAATGGTTTTTCTCTTTTTCACCGGAAACAATGAAAAATAACAGCCAGATGGATCATTTTCTTCCTCTTTTATTGACGAAGCATGGTTTCTTCAGTAAAATGAAAGTAAATACGACTAACTTTTTAGGCTGTTTATTTATCTCTAAAGAAACGAGGTATATCCTATGCTGCTGAAAGATGCAAAAATTGGAGACCAGCTGCAAGTGGAAGCCATCCATCTTCCCTTTGAGTTGGAACGCAGGTTGGAAGCCCTCGGCATGACCCAACATTCCCCCATTACGGTGCTTCACCGGAAAGGTCGGGGTATCCTGATCATCAAACTGCGGGGAAGCCGTTTTGCCCTGGGATATCCCATTACAAAAAATATCGAAGTGAGGCGGTCCGAAAAATGAAAGAAGAAATGACCATTGGGTTTATTGGAAACCCTAATTGTGGAAAAACCACCCTCTTTAATGCCTATACTGGCGCCAATTTAAAAGTGGCCAACTGGCCCGGCGTCACTGTAGAAAAAGTGGAAGGCGCCATCAAAGACCATGACCTTACCATCCATTTGGTGGACTTGCCTGGCACCTATAGCCTGACCTCTTACACCATGGAAGAAACGGTTTCCCGCCGTTTTATTCTCAGCGATGAAGTAGATGTTATGATTAATGTGGTAGATGCTTCCGCCTTGGAACGCAGTCTCTATCTTACCTTACAGCTGCTGGAACTGGGTAAGCCGGTGGTACTGGCTCTAAACATGATGGATATCGTAGAAAAACGCGGTATGGAAATCGACCTGCACCGCCTGCCGGAAATGCTTGGTATCCCTGTCATTCCTGTCTCCGCCAGAAAACGGCGCGGGTTGGACATTCTCCTGCACGCCGCTGCCCATCATAAAGATGCCACCCGGCCTGACCCCCTGATCCATCAACATAAAACCCAAAGTCATCACGCCCATGGCCATCACCAGGAATATACCATGGTCTATTCTGATGAAATCGAAGACAAGATCGATAAAATTATCCCTGTGCTTGCTCAGACCTATCCTCAACTAAAAAACCTTCGCTGGCACGCATTAAAGCTGCTGGAAGGGGACCGGGAAATCAAGGAGCAATACCCCATCAACTTGCCGGATGTCCTAGACCGCAGCTATGAATCGGATATTATTAACCAAAAATATGACTTCATCGATGAAATCATCTCCGAAGTCCTCATGCATAAAGAAAAACAGGATCATTTTACCGAAACAGTAGATAAGGCCCTGACCAGCAGCATCTGGGGTATTCCCATCTTTTTAGTCATCATGGCCGTCACATTTCTGTTGACCTTCACCGTGGGCGACTGGATCAAAGGATATTTGGAAATTTTCGTAGGGTGGATCTCGGATGGTGCTACAGCCGGTCTATTGGCCGTTCATGCCAGCCCTGTGATATCCTCTTTGGTCGTAGATGGGATCATTGGCGGCGTAGGCGTTATCGTTACTTTCCTGCCCAACATCGTCATCCTCTTTTGCTGCTTGGCATTACTGGAAGACAGCGGCTATATGTCCCGTGCCGCCTATGTCATGGAGGGCATCATGAGTAAGATCGGTCTATCCGGTAAGGCCTTTATCCCTATGTTGCTGGGCTTTGGATGTACCGTACCTGCCATCATGGCTTCTCGTGCCTTGGAAAACCCCCGGGACCGCTTTAAGGTCATGCTGGTAACGCCATTTATGAGCTGTAATGCCCGCTTGACCATTTATATCCTGTTTTCTGAAATGTTTTTCCCGGATCATGCCATGTTAGTGGCCTACGCCATGTATCTAATTGGTATTGTGGTGGCTATTGTGGTCTCCGCCCTGCTCCATCTCATTGACCGAAAAAAATCTGTCAACTATCTGCTGCTGGAGCTGCCAGAATACAAAATGCCCGATGGGCGTACCGTGGCCATTTATGTCTGGGAAAAAATCAAGGATTATCTGGAAAAAGCCGGCACCACCATCTTTGTCGCCACATTGCTAATTTGGATTTTGCTCCACTTCGGCCCCGGCGGATATGCTGAAGATATGGGCCTAAGTTTTGGCGCCTATTTAGGTAAATTTCTGGTGCCCTTCTTCACCCCCATTGGCCTTGGCTTTTGGCAGATTGCCGTGGCGCTCATTGCCGGCATCAGTGCCAAAGAAGTGGTGGTTTCCAGCTGTGCAGTACTTTTTGGCATCGCTAATGCCAGCTCTGCCAGCGGTATGAGCGCCTTTTCTGCCGCACTCTCCAGCATCGGCTTTGGCCCCTTAAATGCCTTTTGTCTCATGGTATTTTGCTTGCTGTACATTCCTTGTGCCGCTGCTTTGGGCACCATCCGCAAAGAATCTGGCAGCACAAAAACAATGCTGCAAATGGCCCTTTTCCAGCTGGCAGTGGCCTGGGTAGTGACCTTCCTGGTCTATCGCATTGGCCTAACCGTAATAGCATGACATTTTCTTTTCCCCTGCCTCCTTCGTGGCGGCAGGGGATTTTTTGCCCAAACGGAAGCTCTTTTTGCCCAAAGAGAAAAATAGAAAAAAAGGGGTTGACTTTCTAAGAAAAAGGATTATGATAGAGTTATAAATGAACAATTAATCATATGAAAATTTATTGCTCCCCCTTGATCCTGAAAGGAGAAATGCCTGATGAAAAAAGCATATAAAATTGATGTAGACTGCGCCAACTGTGCTAACAAGATGGAAGATGCTGCTAAAAAGACCACGGGTGTCAAAGATGCCATTGTCAATTTCATGACCTTAAAGATGCACGTGGAGTTTGAAGATGGCCAAGATCCAAAAACCGTTATGCAACAAGTTCGTCAAAACTGCAAGAAAGTAGAAAGCGATTGTGAAATCTTCCTTTAATGAACCCTCATTGCCCCGCCATGAATCAAAATGGCGGGCCATGTTTTATCGATAATAAATGAACAAATAATCATATATTCATAAATAGAGATTCCTGGCAGACACCCTGCCAACCAGAAGCATAAGGAGGGTTTTCTATGAACCAAAAACAAAAAAAGATGCTGCTGCGCATCTTCATTGCCGCAGCCATATTAATCCTGCTGCATTTTCTGCCGATCACAGGGGCGGTACGGTTTGTATGCTATATGGTTCCCTATCTGGTCGTAGGCTATGACATTCTCATCAAAGCGGCCAAAGGCATAAAAAACCATCAAGTCTTTGATGAATGTTTCCTGATGTCCATTGCCACCATTGGGGCCATTGCCCTTGCTTTATATGAACAAAGCGGCGATTATACCGAGGCCATTGCCGTTATGCTTTTTTACCAAATTGGCGAATGGTTCCAAAGCTATGCCGTAGGTAAAAGTCGCCGGAACATCAGCGAGCTGATGGATATCCGGCCCGACCATGCCAACATCGAACAAGACGGCGCCCTGGTACAGGTGGATCCCGATGAGGTGGAAATAGGCAGCATCATCGTGGTGCAGCCCGGAGAAAAAATTCCCATTGACGGTATGATTGTGGAAGGAACCACCACACTAAATACCTCTGCCCTCACTGGCGAAAGCCTGCCCCAAGATGTGGGGATTGGAGATGAAGCCCTCAGCGGCTGCATCAATTTAACCGGATTAATTAAGATCAAAACCACCAAGGAGTTTGGAGAATCCACCGTCTCTAAAATCCTGGATCTCGTGGAAAATGCCAGCTCTCGCAAGTCCAGGTCGGAAGACTTCATCACGAAATTTGCTCGGATCTATACTCCTGCTGTCTGCTATGCCGCCCTGGCCCTGGCTGTTTTACCTCCTTTGGTGCAGCTCCTTATGGGCGTTCCAGCTCAGTGGGATAATTGGACCTATCGCGCCTTGACCTTTCTAGTCATCAGCTGCCCCTGCGCGCTGGTCATCAGTATTCCCCTCAGCTTTTTTGCTGGCATCGGCGGGGCCAGCCATGAAGGCATCCTTATTAAAGGCTCCAACTATCTGGAGACCCTTTCTAAGGCCAAAATCCTGGTGTTTGATAAAACTGGCACCCTGACTCAAGGCATTTTTGAAGTCGTGGATATTCACCATAATGCCCTGGAAAATGAAACCTTGCTGGAATATGCTGCGTTAGCGGAAAG
Organism: Candidatus Neoanaerotignum galli; assembly: GCA_904381335.1. Lineage (GTDB taxonomy): Bacteria > Bacillota > Clostridia > Lachnospirales > Anaerotignaceae > Neoanaerotignum > Neoanaerotignum galli. The sequence continues at coordinate 11,159 of CAJFIN010000010.1, forward strand.
CGCGTCCTCTCATCCCATCAGTAAAAGCATTCAAAAAGCCTATGGTAAAACCCTGGACCGCACCCGGGTTTCAGACATCCAAGAACAAAGCGGCAAAGGAGTCGTGGCTCGAGTGGACGGCCATACTGTGGCTGCCGGTAACGACAAGCTGATGGCATCGCTCGGCATTCAGGCCATTGCTTGCCATACTGCCGGCACCATCATCCACCTGGCCATTGATGGCGCATATGCTGGCCATATCGTCATTGCCGATGTAATCAAACCCCACGCGAAAGAAGCCATCGCTGCTTTGAAACAGGCTGGCGTGAAAGAAACGGTGATGCTCACCGGCGATCGGAAGGCCGTGGCCGATGCTGTTGCCAAAGACTTAGGTATAGACCATGTCTATAGTGAGCTGCTGCCTGCAGATAAAGTGAAAAAAGTAGAAGAACTGCTGGAGAAAAAATCGCCCAAAGAGAAACTCGTCTTTGTGGGCGATGGCATCAATGATGCGCCTGTGCTGCGCCGCAGCGACATTGGCATTGCCATGGGCGCCATGGGTTCTGATGCCGCCATCGAAGCCGCCGATGTGGTATTGATGGATGATGATCCGGCCAAAATTGCCCTGGCCATCCGTATCTCTCGCAAATGCCTGTCTATTGTATATCAAAATACGGTTTTTGCCATTGCCGTCAAATTCATTTGCCTAGTTTTAGGCGCCTTGGGTCTGACTAATATGTGGGTGGCGATTTTCGCCGATGTGGGTGTGATGGTTTTGGCTGTGCTAAACGCCATTCGCGCTTTATTAATCCGCTGATCTTTCTTGCCTCCAGATTTTTTTACTGGAGGCTTTTTATGATGGTTAGAACCCTCGTTTCATCATCCCCCAATGGATGCAAAACCTTTCTAAAATCAGCCCCCGTCTAAAGTCTGCTTCTTCCCTCTTTAGACAATCCATATTCGTTTATTTTGCCTGTTTGTGCTTTTTCTTCCCTCATGATACAATCATCCTAGATCTTACAAACCTTTACCAACCTGAAATAAAATACCTCCCTTTTATTTCCCCTGGAAATGACATGGCCTGCTAGAGAAAAGCGCCTGATGTGAGCAAACGCCCTCGAAAACGATGAAATAAAACCGAAAGGAGCACCTCATGGCTAATATTATTGCGGTGATTTGGGATTGTGACAAGACCCTTGTGGATGGTTATATGCAGGACCCGATTTTTGAAGAATATGGCATCAATGCCTCAGCGTTTTGGAAAGAAGTGAATGCAAAACCGAAGGAGTACGAAAAAAGTGGCATTCGCGTCAACAAAGATACCTACTATTTGAACCACTTTATCAAATGCGCGCACAATGGCACCTTAAAGGGGTTGAGCAACAAAAAACTCCGGGAATATGGTGCCAAGCAAAAGTTTTATAGCGGCATCCCTGAAATATTTGAAAAGACCAAGCAAATGTTCAAGAAGGATAAAAGCTATGCAGAGTATGGCATTCAGGTGGAGCATTACATTGTCAGCACCGGCTTTGCCGAAATCATTCGCGGCAGCAAACTGATGCCATTTGTCGATGGCATATGGGGATGCGAGCTTTTGGAAACGCCGGATAAAGACGGCAATCTGGTGATTGGCGAAGTCCTATATACCATTGACAACACCACCAAAACCCGGGCCCTGTTTGAAATCAATAAAGGGATCGGAAAAATCGAAGGAATCGAAGTGAATTCGAAAATTCCTGAAACAAACCGGCGAGTACACTTTCAAAATATGATTTATATCGCCGATGGCCCCAGCGATATTCCAGCGTTTTCCGTAATCAAGAAAAATGGTGGCGCCACCTTTGCTATCTATCCCAAAGGTGATGTAAAAGCCATGCAGCAAGTGGAGCAAATGCGCGAAGACGGCCGGGTGGATATGTATGCAGAAGCAGACTATTCTGAAGGGACAACGGCCTATCTATGGATCACCAACCGGATTCAGAAGATGGCAGATGCCATTCGCGACTCGGAAAAAGCAAAAATCACCAGTTCTGCTTCCCGAGTGCCCCATCATTTGATCTAAGGCATCATCTGCCGTAATCATCAGCGCCCGAAAGCACCGTACAATTCTTGGCCTTCGGGTGCTGCGCTCTGCTTTCTGTCCTCTCCGCCTCAAACATCAAACTATCGTATATACACACCTGTGTTAGGCTGAAACAACCGCCGTGATAAATGCGGACAAAAAAAGGAGCCAGCGATACCACGCTTGCTCCAATGGTACTGGACCCAAAGGGACTTGAACCCTCGACCTTTCGGATGCGAACCGAACGCTCTCCCAACTGAGCTATGGGCCCATACTGCTTATGATAAAACAAAATCAGAAAAATCCAGCCATGGCAGACCGCCCAAAAGACACCTCCAGGATAAACCATCTCACCAAACGGCCCCTCTACCTTCTTTTTATCTATTTATGATATCAACCTTTACGCCTGCTGTCAAGTGCCAACCCCATCAATAAAACCAACCCTTCTTGAGCAAGATTTCCTTATTCCGTACAGCAAAAGGGAGATAATCCAGGGTTTTAAATTATCCCATGTACCGTCAAACAATACCCGCTTCTGCTTTCTTTCCCCGATTCCTTCTTTTCGTAAATTTTCCAAGAAAAAACCGCTGTCTCCATAGGAAACAACGGTTTTTCTTTTGTTTGCTTAAATTACTCCAGCTCAAATGCACCCGTATACAACTGGTAATACTGCCCTTTCAAGGCTATCAGTTCGTCATGGTTACCCCGTTCCAGGATATGGCCATTGGCCATAACCATAATCAAATCGGAATTTTGAATGGTGGAAAGCCGATGGGCAATCACAAATACCGTCCGGCCTTTCATCAGGGCATCCATACCCTTTTGCACCAGATACTCCGTTCGGGTATCAATGCTGCTAGTTGCTTCATCCAGCACCATTACCGGTGGATCAGCCACTGCCGCCCGGGCAATATTCAACAGCTGCCGCTGGCCTTGAGAAAGCTCAGCGCCGTCCCCGGTAATCATCGTCTGATATCCATTGGGCAGACGTGTGATAAAGCTGTCTGCATTGGCTAGTTGAGCTGCTGCAATACAATCTTCATCCGTGGCGTCCAAACGGCCATAGCGAATGTTTTCCATGATCGTGCCCGTAAAGAGGTGGGTATCCTGCAGCACCATGCCCAATGCCTGCCGCAAAGACGGCTTTTGGATTCGGCTGATATCAATACCATCATAAGAGATGGTACCGCCTTGGATGTCATAAAACCGGTTCAGCAGATTGGTGATGGTAGTCTTACCAGCGCCTGTATGGCCCACCAGTGCCACTTTTTCGCCAGGTTTGGCTTCGGCAGATATATCCGTTAAGATCTGCTTGCCAGGCACATAACTAAAGTCCACATGGCTTAGCACCACATCCCCTTTCAAGGGAACATAACGGTATTGACCATTTTCCGGCACCTTCCAAGCCCATTTTTCGCTGTGCTTTTGGGTTTCCTGAAGTTTGCCGTCCACCATTTCCACATTCACCAGTGTGACATCGCCTTGATCCTGCTCCGGCATTTCATCCATCAAAGTAAAGATACGCCGGGCGCCAGCCAGTGCCATGACCACAGAGTTTGCCTGCTGGGAAATCTGGCTGACGGGCATAGCGAAGGAACGGGTCAGCTGCAAGAAAGAGGCAATTGCCCCTAGCGTCAAGCCGCTGATGCCATTTACAGCCATCAAACCACCAACAATGGCCACTAAGGCATACATCAAGTTGCCCAGGTTAGCCATAATGGGCATCATCATATTGGCATAACGGTTTGCATTATCGGCGCTATCGCACAGCTGGTCATTTAAGGCAGTAAAGTCTGCGATATTCTTTTCCTCATGATTAAATACCTTTACTACTTTCTGCCCATCCATCATTTCTTCGATATAGCCATTGACCGTACCAAGGTCTTTTTGCTGGCGTACGAAATAAAATCCGCTTCGTCCGCCAATCACCCGTGCCACCAGCACCATCAAAACCACCAGGGCAATCACCAGCAGTGTCAACAGCACCGACCGGGTCAACATAGCGAAAAATACGCTGACAATGGTGATCAAGGAAGAAAACGCCATGGGTAAACTTTGGGTAATCATCTGCCGCAAAGTATCCGTATCGTTGGTATAACAGCTCATGATATCGCCGAACGAATGGGTGTCAAAATAGGAAATCGGCAGTTCCTGCATCTTTGCAAACATCTCATCCCGGATTTCTTTCAGCACACCCTGGGCAATGGTCACCATCGATCGGTTATATAATAGATTGGCTGCCGCCCCAATATAGTAGATCAATGCCATTTGCGCAATCGCGCCGACCAGGGGCCCAAAATTCGGGTTGGACTGGCCAATCAGCGGCGTAATATATTGGTCGATCAGCGTTTGAATGAACAAAGAGCCGATGACAGAAGCCAGGGAACTGACAACGATCCCGATAAGCACCAATACAATGGCTTTTTTATGCGGCTTATAAATATAGCCCATCAGCCGTTTGGCTGCCACCATATCCAAAGGGACGCTTTTTTTCTTTTCAGCCATTGTTGTCATCCCCTTTCTGCTGAGATTGATATACTTCTTGATAAATACTGCACCGAGTCAACAATTCTTCATGGGTGCCTTGATCCACAATTTTGCCGTCATCCAGCACCAAAATCATATCTGCCTGTTCCACAGAGGAAATCCGCTGAGCAATGATGATCTTGGTGATATCTGGGATCTCTTCGGCAAATGCCTGCCGGATCAGCGCATCGGTCCGCGTATCTACGGCGCTGGTGGAGTCATCCAAAATCAAGATCTTTGGCTGCTTTAACAGTGCCCGGGCAATACAGAGACGCTGTTTTTGCCCGCCGGATACATTGCTGCCGCCCTGTTCAATATACGTTTCATAACCATCTGGGAATTTTTGAATAAACTCATCGGCCTGGGCCAACTGACAAGCATGGCGCATTTGCACCTTATCTGCATTGGGGTCGCCCCACCGCAAGTTTTCCGCAATGGTACCTGAAAACAGCACATTTTTTTGCAGCACCATACTAACTGCATCTCGGAGCGTTTGAATATCATACTCCCGCACATCATGGCCACCCACCAGAACTCGGCCGCCCGTGGCATCATACAGCCGCGGAATCAGCTGAACCAATGTGGTTTTTGCAGAGCCAGTGCCGCCGATAATACCCACGGTGGCCCCGGAAGGAATGGTCAAGTTCACATCTGACAACGCATTCTTTCCTCCGCCATAACTAAAAGAAGTATGGTCGAAAACGATCTCGCCATTTGGTACATGCATCAAAGGCTGTGTTGGATTTGTGATGGTAGGCTCTTCTTGCAGCACTTGGGCAATACGTTCCCCAGAAGATCGCGCCATGGTAATCATTACAAACACCATAGAGATCATCATCAAGCTAATGAGGATCTGTGTAGCATAGCTCAACAGGCTCATCAATTGGCCCGTAGTCAATGCTGTTCCCACAAAGCCGGGCAAAGAGCCATTTACGATGTAGCGGGCGCCGACATAACATAAGAAAAGAATTACGGTATAAATGGCTACCTGCATACAGGGGCTATTAAAAGCCAACAGCCGCTCTGCTTTTGAAAACACCCGATAAATCTCATCAGAAACACCCTGAAATTTCTCTTTTTCTTTTTCTCCACGCACAAAGGATTTTACCACACGGATGCCCAACAGGTTTTCCTGTACCACCTCGTTGAGCCGGTCATACGTATGAAACACTCGCGTAAAGAGGGGGTGTGCTTTTTTCGTAATCACAGCCAGTGCCACTGCCAACAGAGGGATCACCACTAAGTAGACCGCCGCCAGCTGCAAATGGATCGAACATGTCATCACCAGGGCACAAATCAGCATCACCGGGGCCCGTACTGCAATCCGGATGATCATCATAAAGGCCATCTGTAAGTTGGTGACATCGGTGGTCATACGGGTCACTAAGCCAGAAGTAGAAAAGTGGTCAATATTGGCAAAGGAAAACGTCTGCACCCGTTCAAACTCTTTTTGACGCAAGTTTCGGCCAAACCGAGACGCGGCCTTGGCGGAAAAAATGCCGGCAAACATCCCGCATAAAAGGCTGCATCCTGCACAAATCACCAAAAGCAACCCGATCCGTAAGATATAATCCATATCGCCTAGGTTGATCCCATTATCAATGATCTTGGACATCAAAAATGGGATAAGGATTTCCAAAACCACCTCGCCCACCACAAAAACCGGCGTCAGGATCGTTGCCCGCTTGGCATCGCCGATACAGGAGAGCAATGTTTTAATCATGAATGATACCTCCTTTTGTTGCCGCATCAGTCAAAGGAGAGGACTGGGCACAAGTGATGTTGTCCTCCAGGCGCTGCAAAAGCTGAGCAAGCTGCTGAATCTGCGCCTTGGTTAACCCCTGCTCCAACAACGCTTCCATTTGGCGGGCATTTTCTTCAATCTGCCCCAACAGCTTTTCTGCTTCTGCTGTCAAACATAAGCGCTTGAGCCGCCCATCCCCAGCAAAAGGGACCCGAAAAAGCAGCCCTTTTTTCTCCATCAACTGCACCAACCCTGATGCAGTGGAGCGCCGGATAGAAAAGGCTTTTTCCAGGTCCCGCTGGAACACATCCCCTTTACGGCTGCGATAATGGACGAAGATAATAATCATACGCTGCATATACGTCAGATTTTCGCCCTGAAAATAAAGGGGGATATGGTTGATACGGCGGTCCAATAAATTGGAGACCCTATGGATCTGCCGGCCCAACGTCAATTGCTCCATAAAGATCCTCTCCTTTTTTGTTAGCTAACTAACAACTGTAGTTTCATTATAGGAGACAAAAATTCAATTGTCAATCCAATTCCTGTCAGATTCTTTTGAACATTTTGTGAACAATCTGCCCTCCATCCAACCATAAAAATTCGGTGTCCTAACCGCCATCATTTTCCCTTCTCGCCAATCAAACCAGAAAAAAAATCCCGGCGCCAAAAGGGCCGGGTTTCCAAACTGTCTTTACAAACCTGCTAGCCGTAAGAGGCAAAAGAAACGGCCGCGGTGAAATAACAGCTGGGGTCAAACTAAGGGGAGGCAATGCCTCAAAGCGGCAGAAAGGAGCATAAAACGCCCCTCCACCAAAAATATTATACTACATCATAACATAAAAATATAGTATCTGTAAAAAGAAAATAAAAATTTTGTAAGAATTTCTTTTCTTTTTGTCAACAAAACTAGGGCTTTCCGTTCGCTTTTCTTGAACTTTATCCTTCCAAAACCCCTCGTCTGCTTCAAAATCAACGATACCGGCTCGTTGTGGTATAATCCGCCACATCTCCCCGATACCGGGTCAGCACATAGGCGCCGCCCTGTTGGGTCACTTCCAAACGGATATCGCTGACATCCAGCTTTTCCGTAGAAAGGAAACGGATTTTTAATGTGCCCTGATTCATGGTTGCCTCGATTTTCACTGGCGCATCATAATCATTGCGAAAACAAAAATCAATGCTGCCCCAGCTCACAGTGGCATCCATGCCCTTTGGCACATAACCCACCGGCATAGAATGATTTCGGCGATTGGTGATCGTCATACCCGAATACAGTGCTGCATCAAATAATGTGGTAGAAACCTGGCAAATTCCACCGCCTATGGCGTCCACCACTTCCCCATTGGCATAAGCGCCTGCCGGCAAATAATCCTGATAGGGATCACCCACGGCAAATAGGGCGTCATTATAGCTGAATTCCTCCCCTGGCATCAAAATTACGCCATTGATGGCGTTACAGGCCAGCTGCATATTGTAATTGCGGTTTGCATTTGCCGATGAAGTACTATAATGTGTGGTGTAAGAAGCAATGTCGTATTGATAATCGCCATTTCGCATAGCTTCCAGGGCAGCCTGTTGGGCAGCCTTTTCCTCTGCCTCAGCTTTTGCGGCTGCTTCTGCTTCTAATCTGGCTTTTTCTTCGGCTGTCTGTTCAAATACAATTAAATTTTCTTGGCCTGGAGATGTAGTCGGCGCCGCCGGCGCAGTCAAACTCCCCAGAGCTAAACTTGCCACCAAAGCAGGAATGATCAGATCCATAAGACCCTCCTTTTCTTCCTCATTTCTTGCTATCAATAGTATAAAAGGAAACGAAAACAAGTACAAGGACGATTTTCTGCCGTTTATAGGATGAAACAAGCAAAACAGAAAGAAAAATTCCGTTTACTGACGGATAGCGCTAATAAGGTCTGGGATAAGCTGTTTTTTACGAGAAACCACCCCAGGAAGGTAAATGGTATCCCCATCAAAATGGTCTCCATACGCAGCCGAAAGGATCTCTTTTGCCCGAGGACCTTTAAAGAGCAGCGTGGAAGACTCCTCCAAGATATTCGTCAGCAGAATCATAATCATATCTTTATTTTCTTTTTTCAGCAGTTCTTCCATAAAAGGCTCCAGCCGCTGCTGAATATTCCGCAAGTCCTGCGCGTTCATGGAGCTAAGCTGCCCCACACCAAAATTCACATCCCCCACCGTAAAGGCTTTGTAATCCTGATAGAAGATCTCCTCATCCGTCCGGCTAGCCAAATCGGCTCCAGCGCTGAACATCGCCTCTGCAAAAGGCTGAATCTCAATACCGGCAATCTCGGCCAGTGCTTTGCCTGCCGCCTCATCCAGCGGCGTGCAGGTAGGAGAACGGAACATCAGTGTATCCGACAAAATGGCCGCACACAAAAGGCCCGCAATTTCTTTTGGAATCTCCACCTGGTTTTCCTGGAACATCTGATAGATGATGGTGCCGGTACAGCCCAAAGGTTGATTGCGGAAAAAGACAGGATTGACCGTTTCCAAACTGCCCAGGCGATGATGATCAATGATCTCTAAAATATCTGCAAACTCAATTCCGTCCACCGCTTGGCTCTTTTCATTGTGGTCCACCAAAATCACTTGTTTGTGGTTAGAATCTAGGAAATTCCGCTTGGAGATCAAACCCAGATACCGATCGTCTTCTCCCACCACAGGGAAATAACGGTGCCGGGTCTTGCTCATCACTTCCTTGACATCATTGGCATAGTCATCCATATGAAAAGTGAGCAGCTTTTCCTTGGTCATAAAATATTCCACTGGCATGGATTGATTGATCAGCCGAGCCACCGTATAAGAATCATAGGGCGAAGAAATGATCACAGTACCCTTTTCTCTCGCCCGCTGCATAATGGTCTCATTGACCTGATTATGTGTACAAAGCACAATACAGCTAACCCCGGTTTCCACAGCAAAAAACTGGCTTTCAAACCGGTTGCCCATGATCACCAGATCGCCCGCAGAAATATATTCCTGCATCAAATCAGGAGAGTTAGCCGCAATGGTCACCTTTCCTCCTGTAAAACAGCCGGAAATATCCCCGCACAGCACCGTTCCATCCAGCGTATCCACAATATTCTGGTATGGTGTGGCGGCCTTGGATACAATGCGGTTGTCATACACATCCATGTCGCTGGCTGCAATATCGCCGATGGTAATCAGGCCCTGCAGATGATTTTCCTCCGATACCACCGGCAAAGTAAAGGCCTTTTCTGCCTTCATAGTAGTGTATGCTTTCCGAATGGAAATCCCCCCAGAAATACCGGCAGTGGTACGAAGCTCAATGTCCTGCACTTGGGTACGCACATCTTTAATATATTCCGGCGCTTCTATACCAAACTGATCCAGCACATACGCCGTCTCTTTGCTCACCTCGCCGCAGCGCCGGGGCACATACTGCTTTGTGCCAGTGATGGCATTTTTCAAATACGCATAGCTGATGGCCGAACAGATAGAGTCTGTATCTGGATTTTTATGGCCAATAACGATGATTTCTTTTTTCTTTTCCAACGCAATCTTCTCCTGTCTTTCGATAGTCATGGCCTCCCCAAAAAGGCCCTAGTCAATGGCATTTTACCGCAAAAAAAGGCCCTTGTCCAGAGGGCCTTTTTCAGGGACAGGCCTTTTAGCCTGTTTCCGATTCATTTTCTCTTTTATTCACCCAGGTTTTCCGGGTTCAAGCATGCCAATTCTGGCAGTACAAACCGTCCATCCTTACGGATAAGCACATCATCAAAATAAATCTCTCCGCCGCCCATTTCCGGTGTTTGAATCAGCACCAAATCCCAATGAATGGCGCTCTTGTTGCCATTGGGCGCATCATCATAGCAGCATCCCGGTGTAAAATGAAGGCTGCCGCGGATTTTTTCATCAAAAAGGATATTATTCATGGCTTTGGTCACATACGGATTCACACCCAGGGCAAACTCTCCGACATACCGAGCGCCCTCATCTGTATCAAAGATTTCATTGAGCCGCTGGTTATCATTGGCAGAGCAGGAAATAATTTTGCCTGCTTCAAAGGTCAGCGATACATTTTCAAACGTAAAAGAGTTATATTCGCTGGGCGTATTATAGGTGATAGTACCATAAATAGAATCCTTCACAGGGGCAGTATACACTTCCCCATCGGGAATATTGCATTTGCCATCGCACTTAATGGCAGGAATACCCTGAATAGAAAAACGCAGATCTGTGCCCGGCCCAACGATATGCACTTTATCTGTGCGGTTCATCAATGCCACTAAGGGATCCATGGCTTTGGACATCTTGCTGTAATCCAAGTTACAAACCTGATAGAAGAAGTCTTCAAATTGCTCCAAACTGCTTTTGGCGCTTTGGGCCATGGACGCCGTAGGGTAGCGCAACACCACCCATTTGGTGTGGGGTACGCGGATCTCATTCAGCGGCCGGGTCAGCAGCTTTGAATACAGCTGAAGCTGACCATTGGGCACATCAGCCAATTCCGTCTGATTCTCATCTCCCCGCACGCCAATATAGCAATCCATCTCTTTCATACGCTCACATTCCCAGCGGGCCATATGATTTAATTCTGTCTCACTAATGCCCAGCAACAGTTCCCGTTCTGTGTCGGCCGTTTTTATTTCCAGATATGGATGACCGCCAACAGCATATACCTCTTTGATGATCTGACGCACCAAAGGCAATGGTCCCATCCCATGACAGCTGATCAACACATTTTCTCCCGGCTGCACTGCACAGGAATACTGAACCAAATTTTTCGCTAAGACCTGATTTCTTGGATCCATTACAATCATCTCCTGACCGTTAGGTTAAACCTATTTTCTATTCCTATTCTATCACGGTACAAAAAAAAGTCAATTCATTATTGACTTATGTCAAAAATGGGTGTATCCTTCTTTTTAGATAAACGGATGAAAACAAAGGAGGTCTTTCCTATGATCGTAGCAATTCCCACTGAAGGCGAAGAAATATTCCAACACTTCGGCCACACCCAATGTTTCACTTTATTTGAAGTGGAGGACCATTGGGTAAAAAATACCACCAAAATCGATACCTCAGACTCCGGTCATGGCGCTCTGGCTGTGCGGCTGAAAGAAGCTGGCGCCAATGTACTCATCTGCGGCGGCATTGGGCCTGGTGCTGTGCAGGCTTTGGGGGAAAATGGCATTGAAGTCATCGCCGGTGTTACCGGCAAAGTACAGGATGCCATTGCTGCTTATCTGAGTGGCAAAAAGCTGGGCAGCCCCAATGCCAATTGCGACCATCATCATGAGGGCGGCCATAGTTGCCATGGCCATACCTGTCATCACTAAAAAGCCATCAGCTTATTGCCGTTTGGCCAAAAAACCATGGCAGCAAAAAACCAAAGGGTTTCCTTCTGCCAATCGGCTTTTTAAACCACGCGATAACCGCGTGGTTTTTTTGTGGTTTCTTTTTGGATTTTTCTCCACAACAGCCACCCTTTGGCATCGCTGCTGTTTTCCCATCAAAAAACAAATGGCATGATCCCCAATCTCACCTCTGATTTGTGGCAGACAGGGATGGGCCAACCTATACTTCGTCCATCATCAGAGGGCTATTTTAGCCGTTTTTTCGAAAAACAGAGGGGTGCTTTCGCTTTTGATAAAACTTACTGCCTTCCTTATGCGGCGGAGCATTATCCCGCCCTTCTTTCGGTGTAATAAAGGTAAATAAGCCCGAAGGTAATGTGAAAACGATCATAATGCCAATGGCAATGACGCCGGCCAATTTTAGTGTAAGCACAGCGTTAACAAAAGAATGATAGATATTATCCTCCAAAATGCCCTCCATGGTACGATAGATCTGGCTGCCCGGTACCAGTGGGATCACCCCCGGCACCAAATATAGCGTAGAGGGGGCACGATGGGTATAAGAAAATACCCGGGTTAAAAACGTAGCCACTACAGCGCCCAAAAACACGCCTCCCGTTACACTGCCAGTCCAACGATCCACAAAGTAATAGACCACCCAGCCCGCTGCTCCACAAAGGCCACAGGCCCATAACTCCCGCCGAGGCGCGTTATTTAAGATGGCATAAGTGGCGGTGGCCACAAAAGAAAAGAAAAAGTGGAAAAAGAATGTTTCTGCGGTATTCATCATCTTAGGCCACCCTCCCCACCATCGAAAACGCACTTAACACAATCCCCACACCGGCAGCAATGGCTGAGGCTGTAATTACAGCTTCGGCGATGCGACTGGTGCCAGATAAAAAGTCGCCGCTCATAATATCCCGCACTGCAGTGGTAATGGCCATTCCCGGCACCAACGGCATAATGGAGCCAATGATCGTTAGCTCATAATGCTGGCCTAAGCCTAAAGAGAGGAAAAACAGCGTTAAAATCGCCACAAGAATCCCGCCCAATAAATTCGTTAAAAAAGAGGCTAAGCCCCGCATTCCTGCCAGGCGCTGAAAAATCCCCAGCAATATGCCAACGGCAAACGCCGATATCGCATCCGATATATTGCCGCCAAACAGCACCGTAAAGGTTAAACATAATAGCCCCGTAGAAAGCACCACCAGCCAATTGGCAAACGGTGTAGAAGCATTGATCTTCTCCAGCTCTAAAAACCCCTCTTCTATGGTCAGTTTTCCCTCCACAAAATGGCGAGAAAGGGCATTGGCTCGAACAATCCGTTCCAAATTGGTGCTGCGGTCCGTCACCCGCACAAACCGGGTCGTCACACCGCTGACTTCTCCCTGAACACTGGCAAAAAAACCTGATGGCGTCACAAACGCTTCCGGTAAAGCCCCCTCTTTGACAGATAAAATCCGCTCCACCGTATCTTCCACTCGATACGTCTCTGCACCGCTGCGCAATAAAATCTCGCCTACGCCCACCGCAAATTGCAGCAGCATTTTTTCATCCATGGATCGCCTTCCTCCTCTCGCCCCAGGCTTGGTCAACTCTTGTTCCGACCCCTTTTACCGCTTTTTATTGTTCTTTGCTCTGCTTCAATCTTAGGAGGATTTCTTCTAATTGTCAAATAAAAACGCCTCTCCCCCATCAGAAAACGGGCAGAGAAAATCTCTTTCCGCTATAAAATTTACTTTACAACACCTAGGATCCATTGTATAATGAAGGCAATTATAGAGCCCAGGGGTGCTACGGCCAATGGCCGATGCTGAGAGAGTCCCTTTGAACCTGATTGGTTAATACCAGCGCAGGAAGTGCTTGTCTATCCACATCGTATTGTGACTGCATCCGCTCTGGTGGATGCTTTTTTTATGCCCGCACATCCCGAAACAACGAAGGAGGTCTTCTATGCGTCCATCTCAATATGTGTATGAAAAGGCAAAAACCCTTTGGCAGGACTGCTGCCACCATCCCTTTGTGGAAGAAATGGCCCATGGCACGCTGGAAAAAGATAAGTTCCGGTTTTACATGATCCAGGACGCCCTATATCTAAACAGCTATGCCAAGGTTTTTGCCTGGGGTATGATCAAAAGCCAAACCGAAGCAGACATCCGCGCCTTCGCCACCCTGCTGCAAAGTGCGCTGGAAGAAGAGAGCGAAAATCATCATGCGTATCTCGCCCAGCTTCAGCTGACGCCGGAAATCCTTGCTTCAGCCTCTCCTTCCCTCACCACTGAAAGCTATACCAGCTACATGCTCAAAGTGGCCTCAGAAGAGGGCCCGGCAGAAATTGCCGCCGCTGTTTTGGCTTGCTCCTGGAGCTATGCCATCATCGGCTCCTATGCCGCTTCTTTTCCTGGCGGACTGGCCGATCCCATTTTTGCCCATTGGATACAAACCTATATTTCCGAGGCATATCAAGCAACTAATGACGCCACCATTGCGTTGTTCGACCGTTTGGCATCCCACTACTGCCAAACACAGCTGGAGCATCTTTCTCAAATTGTGGAAAACTGCAGCCGGTATGAATGGCTCTTTTGGGAAATGGCTTGGAAAAAGGAGATGTAAGCCATGCTGGAATTTCAATCCGTTTCTTTCCGCTACCCTCAAGATGATTACTGGATGATGCAGAATCTGTCTTTTACCATTGAAGACGGCGCCTTTGTCAGCATCATCGGCTCCTCTGGCTGCGGGAAAAGCACCATCTTCCGACTCATTGACGGTCTGGAAGTGCCTTCCAGCGGCCAGATCCTCTGGGATGGCGTTCCGGTAGATGCTGCCCATCGAGCCGGTGCATATATGCCTCAAAAAGACCTGCTCTTTCCCTGGCGGACAGTGGGAGACAATGTGGCTTTACCCTTAGAAATTCGCCGTATGCCAAAAAAAGAACAGCAAGCCCAAGTGGATGCCATGCTTCAAAAAGTCGGGCTTTTGGCCTATCGAGACCGTTATCCCCGGGATCTATCCGGCGGCATGCGCCAACGGGCGGCCTTTGCTCGGACGTTACTGACCGGCAGCAGCCTTCTGCTATTGGACGAGCCTTTTTCTGCTTTGGATTCTCTCACAAAAATCTCTATGCAGCAGTGGCTTTTGGGGGAATGGGAAAGGGAGAAAAAAACCATCTTATTTGTCACCCATGATGTGGAAGAAGCCATCTTCCTTTCTGATCGGATCTTAGTGGTTTATGATCGGCCCATTACCCATCTGGTGGCATACCCCATTGATCTGCCTCATCCCCGCCAACGGTCTGACTTAAAACAAGAAGCCATTCAAAATCTGAAGGAACGGCTGATTCAAGAATTGGGAGGAGGAAACCGTCCATGAAACATTCTGCCCCAGCAGTCATCATGGCCATTGGCATTTTCCTGGTTTGGCAGCTGGTCGCCATGGTCATCAATGCTCCCTATATTTTACCCACCCCTTTACAAATTCTAGAAAAAATCTGGGTATTAAAAGAAAATCTCTTTTTCGTTCAACTGCCGGCTACGCTGCAAGTCACCGGTATTGGCCTTGGCATCTCCATCGTGCTGGGTTTAGCCTTAGCCATGGCCATGGACCGGTTTCCGGCCTTGGAACGAGCCCTATATCCCGTAGTAGTAGCCACGCAGACCATCCCCACCACTGCCATTGCGCCACTATTTGTGCTGTGGTTTGGCTATAGTATTTGGAGCAAGGTGCTGGTAACCATCCTCATCACCTTTTTCCCCATCACCATTACGGTGTTTGATGGCCTAAAAAGCACGAAGCGGGAAATGGAAGAACTGTTAACATCCTACGGGGCCAGCCCTTGGGATATTTTTTGGAAACTCAAACTGCCCACTGCTCTGCCCTCTTTCTTTTCTGCCATCAAAATGGCTATCCCGTTAAGCGTCATTGGCGCTGCCATTGCGGAGTGGTTGGGTGCACAGGAAGGTCTTGGCTATTTCAGTAAGCGTATGATGACTCAACTGGATGGGGCAGGCGTATTCGCCCCCATTGTCTTACTGAGTGTTGTGGCCATGGTAGCAGTCTTTATCATCACAAAAATAGAAGACCATTGGATCACCTGGCGAAAAGACGCATAGCCCATCACAAATCCAAATAAGGAGGACAACATGAAACAAAGACACAACTACTTATTGGCCCTATTCCTAGCGGCCATCTTGATGTTTACCGGATGCAGCCAAAGCACTCCTAGTAAAGATGAAACGGCTTCCCCCGATGGACAATTACAGGAATTTCAGGTGGTACTGGATTGGTATCCCAATGCCATCCACGCCTTCTTGTATGAGGCAATAGATAAAGGCTATTTTGCCGATGAAGGGCTGGATGTACAGATCCAATTCCCCGCAAACACCAACGATGCCATTAGCCTGACGGCGGCGGGCAAAGCAGATGTGGGCATCTATTACCTGCATGATGTGGCCATGGCCCGGGCCAACCAGCAAATCCCTGTCAAATCCATTGGCGCCGTCACCCAGGGGCCGCTAAATGTGTTTGTCTCCTTAGGAGAAAAGAATATCACTACGCCTGCTGACCTTGCAGGCAAAACCATTGGTACCCCCGGCACAGAAACCAGCAACGCCATGGTGCATTATGTTGCTCAGCAAGCCGGTCTGTCTGAAGAAGACTACACATTGATGGATGTGGGGTTTGATCTCATGAGCGCCATGACCACTGGCAATGTAGACGCCACCATCGGCTGCATGGTGAACCATGAAGTACCTCAGCTGCGCCAGGAAGGCTTTACCGTCAATGTCTTCTCCCCCACAGACTACGGCGTGCCCAATTACTATGAAATGGTCTTTGTTACTGGAGAAGATCAGATCGATACGGAGCCAGAGGCGCTGCAAGGCTTTTTACGCGCCTGCCAAAAGGGATTTGAAGAAGTGAAAGCTCATCCAGAGGAATCCATTGATCTATTACTGACCTATCAAAACGAAGAGAATTTCCCGCTAGATAAAGCTGTGGAAATGGAAAGCATTGAAACCCTGCTGCCCATCATGGAAACAGAACAAGCCGCTTTCTTAAGCCAAGATCCCCAGGTGTGGGAAGAAAATATTCAGTGGCTCCAAGATGTTGGTGTCATCCAGGAAACCTTCCCCGCGCAAGAGGCCCTTTGGGACAGCGGCATTGATGCTAACGAAACTCACTAATCTTTTGGCATCCGCTTTGCGGATGCCTTTTTTTGCCCAAAGGGCGGTGTGCTTTGCCGCAACGGGTCATCGCCAAATAAATTTGTAGGAAAACGCTTTTCTACCAAAAAGGAATCCCTGTCCCCCAAATATAACAACAACTCTGCTGCCAGGTCAGCGGCTAATTTTTCAAGGAATCTCTTCGATAAAAAGGCAGATCATTTTTACACAAAAAAACGCCGGCGCAAATGCGCCGGCGCCAGATTTCTCGTTCAAAAAATCTGCTCCATCGTTATATCAGTCTTTGTAAGCTACTTCCAAAGCCTGTTCAAAATCTTTTACCAAATCTTCTGCGTTTTCAATACCGCAGGAGATACGAAGCAGGCCATCGCTGATGCCGATTGCCATTCTTTCTTCCTTGGTCATATCGCTATGAGAGCTCATCGGAGGATAAGCCATGGTGGTTCTATAGCCGCCCAAGGTCATAGCATAGTGGCAAAGGTGCAGCGCACGCATGAACTTGTTCATCTTTTCACGGTTATCTTCCAATTCCAGGCTCAGCATACCGCCAAAGTATTCGCCAAACTGAGATTTTGCCAGCTCGTGTGCAGGATGGCTTGCCAAAGAAGGATGATATACCTTCTTTACATAGGGGTTCTTTTCCAATGCAGCAGCCAGAGCAGCAGCGTTAGCAGCCTGTTTCTTCACACGAAGATCCAAGGTTCTCAGGCCGCGGCAAACCAACCAAGAAGAGAACGGATCTGCCTGAGTGCCCAACAGAACCTGTACTGCGTGGCATTTTTCGATCATTTCTTTGCTGCTGGTGATGGCACCGCAAACAGCATCGCTATGGCCATTCGCAAATTTGGTTAAGCTATTTACTACCACATCAGCGCCCAATGCCAGCGGATGTGCCAAAGCGCCCGTCATAAAGGTATTATCTACGATCAGGATGGCATTATGGCTATGAGCAAAATCAGCAATCTTTCTCAGATCAGGTACGGTGATCAGAGGGTTGCCCACAGTTTCCGTATACAGCAGCACCGTATTGGGACGGATATTGGCTTTTACCTGTTCAAAATCCGTAAAGTCCACAAAGGTGTATTCTACGCCATATTTGCTGAGAATCTTAGAAAATACTTCCAAAGATTCGCCATACAGGGTCTTATCAGACAGAATATGGTCGCCTGCTTTGGTATTAGCAATAACAGCAGTGGAAATAGCAGCCATACCAGAAGAGCAAGCCAGAGAATCTTCGCCGCCTTCGATATAAGTCATCATATCATTCAGTGCGCTGCGGTTCGGATTACGGTTTCTGTTATAGCAGAATCCATGTTCATCATAACGTTTTTGAAGATCATCCAAATCTTCTACATTATGAGCCGTTGCCATATGGATGGGCAGAGCCTCCGGATGAGTCGTGGGGGCGTTAAAATAAGCGCCTGCCTCGAGAATGTTTGTTTCGAACGAGAAATCTTCACTAAAACCATTCAGCATTTCGTTCATTCCTCCCTATCTCTTGTGTTCTGTTGCAACATAGTGCTTTTTATACAAATTCCTTGAAACGGACAGAGTCCTATTCAGTTTTACTATAAACCCTATACCTATCATAGAGTCAATAAAAATTGTCAATCTGCTCCCCAAACCCAAAAATTCGGTTAGCTGCACAAAACTAAAGTTAAAATTTTGTGAAAGATGCTATTTTCTTCAAACAGGGGAGAAGTTGCTTGACAAAACCGTTAAGCTGCTGTACGCTTTCCCCATGAAAAAGACAACAAATCATTTTACTCCCGAAGCGCTCGGACATTCTTTCTCTCGCGTGGCAGCCCAGCTTTCCACCTTAGATAGCCATGCCAGCTGTGATCTGCAAAACGAAACTTTTGTAACCGCAGAAATGCACCTGGTAAAGCTCATTCATGAAGAAGAAGGCCTGCATATCACAGCGCTGGCACAAAAACTCGGCGTAACCAAAAGCGCTGTTTCTCAACTAGCAGCCAAATTAGAACGAAAGGGCATCTTGAAAAAAGGAATCGATCCTCAAAATCATGCCCGGCTCATGCTCTACTTAACAGAAAAAGGAGAGCGCCTTTACGACATCCATGAATCTTTCCATCAAGAATTGGACGCCCTTGTGGCAGAGACACTGCAAAATGCCTCTGAGGAAAACCGCCAATTTTTACAGCAATTTCTCGATGCGGTAGAACAAAAAATCCTGGCCATCCATATGAAATAAGCGGCAGTGCTCAAAACAAATCAAAAAGAAAGGAGTTTCGTTTATGCTTTCGATCAAAGACGTTTCCGATGCCCATGCCCGGATTGCGCCTTATATCCATCACACACCGTTGGTACAAAGCACTTGCCTGGGCGAGATGGCGGGGTGCCATGTGTTTTTTAAATGTGAAAATCTGCAAAAAACCGGATCCTTTAAGATCCGCGGTGCGATAAACCGAATGCTTTCTTTATCCCCGGAGGAACAGCGCCGGGGCGTTGTTTGCTATTCTTCTGGCAATCATGCCCAGGCCGTGGCCTATGCTGCTAAAGCGCTGGGCATCTCTGCTTCTTTATTTATGCCCGAAACAGCTACACCTGCCAAAGTAGCCGCCTGCCGCAGCTATGGCGGTCAGGTGACGCTCTTTGGCCAAACGGGGGCCGACTGCCGCCCTCTGGCAGAAAAAGCCAGCCGGGAGGAAGGCCGCATCTATATTGACCCTGTGGAAGACCCCTTGATCATCTCTGGGCAGGGGACAACAGGCTTAGAAATCTTGGAAGACCTGCCCCATCCAGATGTGGTGTACATTCCTGTGGGCGGTGGTGGTCTTTGTTCCGGCATTGCCACTGCGATCAAAGCGCTTTCGCCGCAAACAAAGGTTGTAGGCGTGGAGCCAGCTTACTATGATTATATGACCCGTTCCATCCACGCCGGAAAAATCACCTCTATCCGCCAGCGTCCCTCCATTGCCGATGGGTTAGCCGGTTCCGCACCAGGCCCCATGGCCTTTGAGATTTGTTCCGCCCTGCTGGATGATATTTTCACTGTTTCTGAAGAAGAGATCGCCCAAGCCACTCGATTGATCTTGGAACGCACAAAGCTCTTGGCTGAACCTAGCGGCGCCACTGCCTTTGCTGGGCTGCTTTCCGGGCGAGGACCCCAGGGTAAAAATGTTGTCTGCGTTATCTCGGGCGGAAATGCCAACTTTTCTGTGCTGGCCTCCCTGCTAACGCAGCAATAAATATAAATAAACCTGATCCATCCCATCGATCAGAAAAAAGGAAAGGAGATTTTTATGAATACGCTACTGCTCAACAAAGAGGAGGTATTCTCTATCCTCACCATGGACGATGCCATTGAGGCCGTTCGTGCCGCTTACCGTTCTTTTAGCCAACATAAAGTCATCCAGCCCCCCTATATGGCGCTGCCTTTACCAGCGCCACGAGGAGAAATCGACTTTAAAGCCGGCTATGATGGCGGCAGCGACCGGCTTTCCATCAAATCCTCTGCTGGTGCATTTGCAGAAAATCCCACAAAATATAACTTGCCAGCCGGTATCAACTTAGTCACCTTATATGACGGCCTTACCGGCGCCATTCTCTGTATCATGGATGGTACCTATATCACCGGCTATCGCACCGGCGCTGCAGGCGCGATTTCTTCCGAATTGATGGCTCGTAAAGATGCGAAAATCGTCACTTCCATCGGTACCGGCAATCAAGCGAGAATGCAGCTAAAAGCCCTCAGCCGTTTGAAAAAAATTGAAGCCGTACATGCCTGGGACGCTTTTCCCGCCTCTGCAGAAAAATTCAAGACAGATATAGAGGCCGAACTGGGTATCCCCGTCATCATTGAACCCACCAAACAGGCTGCTGTAGAAAAGGCAGACATTCTTATCACCACCACGCGAGGAAAAGGCTCCATCGTAGAAGCAGCCTGGATCAAACCAGGCACCCATATTGTGGCCGTGGGTACGGACTGCAAAGGCAAACAGGAACTAGATCCGGAAATCTTCCGCCATGCCCGTATTGTGAACGACTCCATCGAACAATGCATCGATAAAGGCGAAACGCAGCACCCCATTGCCCAAGGTATCATTACCCGGAATGATATTTATGCTGAAATCGGAGAACTGGTATTGGGTCAAAAACCAGGTCGTGTCAATGATAATGAAATCACCATTTTTGACACCACCGGCATGGCTATTCAAGATCTGTGTACTGCAAATTTTATTTATGAAAAAGCATTGGAACAGGGTAAAGGCACCACTTTCTCTTTCTTTTAACCTCCATTGCTTTTTAACTTCCAATACCTGCAAAAATGATTAAAAAACAAGCAATACAAAAAATGCTTTGACTTGCCATACGCCGCCTCTTCGAGGCGGCGTTTTTATTTTCTTTCAAACCGCACCGTTTAAAAAAGGCCATACCCCCTAATTCTTGCCATGGAATCAATGGTTATAGCTACCCCCTGATCCTGTTTTCACTAAAGGAGAAACAACGATATTTTGAAAAAATTCCTGGCAAAATACGCTAACTTACTGCTTCCGCACTGCTAACACAGGATTCCTTCCTCTCGCCCCTATCTGTGACAAGGACGGTTCAAAGCAAAGAAAAAAACGCCTGATTCCGGCGCTTTATCATCATATCGAGGCTTCATTCGAGGACAATAAAGCCTCTTTTCCTTTTGCCATTTAAAACCATTCTGCTACTTCTATCTTTCTGCTAGCCAGTCCTGAGCCGCGTCCTCAAGGTGTATTGGTGATAACGCACCAGTAGTCCACCGAGCAGCCAAAGCTTTTGCATCTTCAGCATTACAAACGAGATCTGTTACCCAACCTCTACACTTTCCTGTCTCATCTACACATTCTAAACGATAACTTTGATATCTGCCTAATTCTTCTGACCAACACCATTCAAGGACAGGGCGGTAAGAATACATACGGCTGTACCTCCTCCCGATAGTCCTCTATATCCAAATCAAAAAAGAATAGTAGTTTTAAAAAAATCTCCGTCCCCGGCAGTAATACACCCTTTTCAATCTTTTGATATTCTCGCACACAAATCCCCAATGCTTCTGCCGCTTTTTCCTGTGTTAAACCAGGCATTTTACTTCGTGCAATATATACGTCTCGTGACAATTTTGATTTTAACATCATAATACGCCTCCTTCTATGCTCAGCATAGCGGGTTCGCGCATTCTCGTCTACGAACGACAGTACCTATTGTGGAAATTGCCGAAAAATTACCATATTTCTCTGATTTTCCCATTCTTTTTGCTTTGTTACATGAATACTAGCACTGCCGCATAAACTACTAACAGTTATCTTCTTGGCGGTATAATGTATGCAAAATATGTTGGCGAATCAATTCTCTGGCCTGCTGACTATTTCTCTGGCGAATGGCTTGTAAAATCTCCCAATGCTGCCGATACCCTGTCCCAGGCATTCCCTGCACGGTAAAAGACAGGCGAATCGTATAATCATACATTTGCCGACAAAGCTCAGCTATATACTCCAATGCTGCATTTTGGCTGGCTTTCGCCAATAAGAGGTGAAACTCTGTATCCAAACGGATATATTCTTCCATCCCCATGGCTTGAGAATATTCCCTTCCCATGGCCAACACATTTTCTTCCAGTGCCGCAAGGTGCTCCTCTGTCCGCCGTGTTGCTGCTAAGGCGCCGATTTCTGCATCTAAAATGGCTCTTGCCTCAATTACATCACAGTTGCGTAAATCGCCTCGTAATAGATCTCGAGGTGCATCTTGGGCAATGTGCCGCCGGTCTGGCGTTTTGACATAGCTGCCAGAACCTACGCGGATTTCCACACAACCCATGGATTCCAAGCAGTGAATCGCTTCCCGAATTGTGCTGCGGCTAACGCCGAACTCCTTTGCCAAAACCCGTTCTGCCGGCAATCGGCTGCCAGGAGAATACACATGGTCATTAATCATCTGCAATAACTGGCTGGCAATGGCTTTGTACCGACTCTTATTGCGTTGCTTTGTCACGCTCATACGGTCTCCTCCTTCTTCCCTTGGGGAAAATGGCCGCCCTTTTCCAAAACATACCTAGTTTCACTGTACCATAAATCTTCGTATTTCGTCAAATAAATTGCATTTCTTCCATGTTATCTCGTATGTTTTGAATGAATTTTATGTAAAATCTTAGCGAAATTTAGCAAAACCATTCATTTTTATTGACATAGATTGCTGATTTCTATAAAATAAAACTAAATTGGTCTGACCGCTTGCATCTATTTGGTCATCCCACCGGTTTTCTGAAAACTGTGCGCACGTTTTCTGGAAATAGAAAAATCAAACCCTTATCGTAAAGGAGGAATGGCAATGGGAGAAAAAGACAGACGCAAGCCAACCATGCTGGAAGCTCAGCTCTCCGTCTGGGTCATGGTAGCCATCATTGGTATTGGCATGGTATTGGGTATGCGGGTGGAATTTCTGATGATCGTTGCAGCCATCTGGGCAATGCTGATGGCTCGCCGGCTGGGTTACACTTGGGGTGAAATGGAAAAAGCCATTGGCCAAAAAATCGGCCGTTTGACTTCTACCATTTTAATTATGTGGGTAATCGGCCTTATGCTTGGGGCAATGATGTACAGCGGAACACTGCCGATGATTATTTACTACGGTTTTGAATTAATTAATCCGCAATACTTATATGTCAGCAGTTTTTTGGTGTGCTGTGTTATGTCCGTCATTACCGGTTCTTCCTGGAGTTCTGCCGGTACTGCCGGTGTGGCCTGCTTAGCTGTAGCCAGCGGTTTGGGCCTGGATACAGGTATCACTGCCGGTGCTGTCATTGCCGGTGCCGTATTTGGGGATAAAATCTCTCCCATGTCTGAAACCACCAACCTGGCTCCTGCCTGTGCTGGTACAGATTTGTATACTCATGTGAAAAGCCAGCTTTGGACCACAATCCCTGCCTGGATTGTGTGTGTGATTCTTTACACCATATTAGGCAGTGGCACCGTTGTTTCCAGCACTGCTTTACCAGAAAATGCTGTTGTTATGATGGAACAACTTGATCAAATGTATACTTGGAACCCACTGCTGCTTTTGCCTCTGGTGCTCATTTTAGTAGGTGCTCTCACCAAAAAGCCTGTTGTTCCCACCTTAGTTTTTGCCGGTATTCTGGCGGGTATCCTGGGCATGATCATCCAAGGCTTTACCCCTGCTAATGCAGCCCTTTCCATGGTCAGTGGCTTTAAAGCGGATATGATTGCACCAGAAAATATGGAACTGGCCCCCATCGTTACTACGCTTTTAAATCGTGGCGGCATGCAGTCCATGGCTAGTATCGTACTGATCTGTTACTGTGGCTTTTCCCTTACCACCATTTTGATTCATGCCGGATTTTTGGATAAAGCCATCGAGCCGCTGATGCGGAATCTTGATTCCAGATGGAAAACCATGCTTACCGCTGAAATTGCTATTTTCGGTATCCATGCCATCGCTGGTAACTCCTATGTAAGTTCTGTCTTTGTGGGTGAAACCTGGCGTAAACCTTTCATCAAAAACGGTATGGGACGGCCTTGTTTGTCTAGAACACTGGAAGATGTGGGCACTTGTGTTTCCTGCCTGTTCCCATGGGGAAACTCTGGCGCCTTTTACTTCACTACCTTGGGCATTGCCGCTTATGGTGTAGGCGGATATGCACCCTATGTGGTATTCCCCTATGTTTGTCCGTTAATGGCGCTGATTTTAGCCATCCTTGGCATCGGCATTTATAAGATTAAACCAGAAGATATTGATAAAGAATTAAAGCTAGCCGATCAAGAAGAAGGTGTCTCCATCTCCGCTATCTAATCTTTATCATCAAATCCATGGTCATCATTTCTATTTATCGCAGTTTCTTTCCATATCTGATGTCTCCCTCGACATCGGAAAGGACTGCGATTTTTCTTTGTTCTTTATCCCAGCATAAGAGATTTATTCCTATTGTATCCATTCCTTTTTACCTCAAGACTTAACCCACAGACAGTTCTCCTTAATCATTTCAACCTAGATACCATAGATCAAATAAATTCAACAAAAACGCCTTGATATGCTGTCAAGAAATCCCTCAACACTACCTGCTTAAAAAATAAATCATCCCTATTTTTTTAATACAAATCAAAACCGAAAACACAATAAAACCCACCATAGCCGGCGGGTTCTCCTACTTATTCCTCTTATGAACTTTTTTTCCCATGTCCAATTCCTAATAGTGCAAATAACTGGGGACTTATGATCATTTTCATGCTAGATAGAAAAAATGGCATTTGCCATGGAAAAATCAAACACTCCTTTTCTCCTGAATCACCATATTCACTGCCAATACTCGTTTTCAGTAAAATAATATACAATTAGAAATTGGCCCATCTTTCCTTCATCCAATTTTGTTGATACTTTTCCTCTCCATACTAACATGGCCATTGCTCCATACACATTCTATGATCCATCATCCCCCATGAAAAGAGTATCTTATCCATTAAAACAAGACACAGGAAGCATGACACAGAAAAAATTATCTTAAATAGCTTACTGAATTCATTACCAATATCTATATTCAAATACAATAAAAAACGACTAGAACCTTTCCTCTAAAAAGCCCTAGCCGCTTTAAATTGCGGGAACAGGATTTGAACCTGTGACCTTCGGGTTATGAGCCCGACGAGCTACCGAACTGCTCTATCCCGCGTCATAAGGGAATTGGAAAAAGCCGATCCTTTTCTCCCTTGCTTATAATACCTTCAAAACTGAATAAAGAATCACTTAGTCACCGATGTTCTCTTCTATGGTCAAGCCCTCGACCGATTAGTACCCGTCAGCTTAACATGTTACCAT